>JBNKNM010000024.1:0-44288 GCA_050293845.1 Pseudobacteriovorax sp.
ATTGAACTTGTATAGAATTGGTCCCTCTACATCTGAACCGGTCAAACCTAAATGTGATATATCACCAATAGTTGTCCAGTTACCAAGAACTGCGTTACTACCTTCAAAGGTAATCTGTCCATCTCCAGAAGCTCGGTAATACCTATAGGCACTATTTTCCACCTTAATTATTTGGGTATCAATTATTCCCTGGTCTCCAGGGCGATTGATATACAATTGGGGGACAGAAAAGTTCTTGAAATCTGTAGTCGTAGCATAGTAGATCCTGGCCTTATCTAGTCCAGCCATAGGTGATATCGTTGCCCAATAGACAACATATTGACCAATTGTTTCATCGTAGATTGCTTCCGGTGCCCATGCACAACCCGCTTCGCTAATAGTTCCTGCTACATCTACAAGCCGTGGACCGGACCAGTTCACTAAATCCGTAGATTCCCAAATAACCAATGAAGTGCTGCCTTCATGCGCGGCAACATACCAACCCTTTCCGCTAGCAATTCGCAAATCTGTAGCGATAATCCAAAATTTTGAGCCATCAAATGAACGGATCAAAGACGGGTCACGCACACCAAGTTCACCAACGGTTGATGTTAATACTGGTTGAGAGTTATTTACGTCTGTCCAGTTGACTCCATCAGTACTGGTAGAAAAATATATCTGTTCTCCAGTCGCAGATTCACCTGTAAAGTGAGCGAACAAATATGCATCTGCTGCATGTAGAGTTGAACTAGAAGCGATGATCATTATCGTGAAGGTAAACATCGAGATATATTTCTTCATAAAAAATGTCATGTTGATCCCCATAAAAATGTGTCCGTCCGATCCATCTAATATAGCAAGGCGCACCTCATCATTGCCAGGGTAAAACTCCAGCAATGAAAGATAAAGCCTGCGACTAGCAAAGCCAAACCCTTATAGAACCGTGGCCAAGAGAGCTTGACCATGGGAAATCTTTTGATTGTGGCTGCGTTTGGGCAGCTAGCGGTCTACTTTTTCGATAATTTGATATTGCTTGAAGATAGCATTTAGAACCCCAAGATGACTGAGTAACTTCACCCCTGAAGTCGGAATCTTCATCGATGACCTCGCTAGAACTGGGGGGATTTTCCTAGCAGAAGTTAGAAAC
Source organism: Pseudobacteriovorax sp. (assembly GCA_050293845.1). GTDB lineage: Bacteria > Bdellovibrionota_B > Oligoflexia > Oligoflexales > Oligoflexaceae > DT-89. Next base: position 1,127 of record JBNKNM010000024.1, read on the forward strand.
GATTATCAAACAATGGGCAAGGAAAAGGAAACCTTTGCAAACAATCGTACTGTTTTGAATCAACATCAAAGATTAGCTGGTTAACTCATGGCTTAAGATATGGCCTTTTTAGACATCAATTTGAAGCTTGTATCAAAAATTTTTAAATGAAGATATGCCTAGGGAACTCATAGAATCTTTCTCAGACCACATAAAGGATAGAGAAACTTTTCAAAATAAAGATGGGAAACCTAGAGGGCTTGAACATAAAAATTATTTATTCGCACTTATATATAAAGTTTTTTTGATTTTAATCTAGTCGATGAATACAATTTTCATCCGCAAGATATGTGCGCATTATTAGATAATAATTTTTCCATTTCAGAACACTTCCAATCATCTATATCTGAAGTTTCTAAACCTATATTCATCAATCAATTGAAGGGTTTCAAGAACAAATCCAAGCTGAAGAATGCTCCACCGTATATAGCCTTTTACACAGCTCTCAAAAGTTGAATGTCAGGAATGCTTGATGCTGATCGATTAGACTACCTTCAGCGAGACTTTCTTAACTGAGGACTAAGCTAGACGGAATTGATATTGATCATCTCTTAGGTTCGATTTCATAGTTCCAATATTATTTAGGCTTAGATCGCAAATCTCCCTCACCCTAAAACTAGCATAGAAGCCAGCAGCAGGATCGCTCGATAACAGTGATAGTTATATTTTGTAGGTTCAAGGAAGAAAATATTTTTTTACATCCTCATCTTTCAGGTCAGAGGTTTCCGTCTTGTTACTACCACCAGGTCTATCAATGCCAAAGTAATATTTCGCTTCATAAGTCCTATCGCAATAATAGGGACTATGCTTATAGGATTCCTTTTGCATAAGAAAAAAACAAGGATTCCAGGCAAAATAAGCTTTAGAGGGAAGACAAACGGGTTTTTATGACAGCCTAACAAGTCCTAGATTAGTTTGAATCTTTGGCTAAAATAAAAAACCTAGTTTATCTTAATTTAACTCACTTGATGGTTGGTATAGGTTGTAGGGTAGGGGAAGCTTGTGGTCTTCGATGGATAATATAGCTTTTTTTGAAGCTAGACTCTTTAAGAGCTGTTGGCTGCCTGATTTATGGCATCAATATACTGACTGATAAAGCTGTTTAATCCCATAATCCGGTGAGCAATAAACCTGATCAATGGATTTCCAATACGACCATTTTCGGTGATTTTAACTTCAGTACCATCAGGCATTTCCCGCAGCTCAATAATCCACTCCCCAGCAAAGGGGGCATCCTTGCCAACAACTTCCCGGATCAACTTAGTAGGTGGCTCAAGAAGTGTGAAGCGGTAGCTCATCTTTTGACCAGTCTGGTATTCTTCTTCCCATTGGGGTAATGGGTTGGATTCTGTGATTTGCACTGTCTTCACTGTCTGATTCCATTGGGGTATGAGCTTCACATTGCTAACAAGTTCCCACACCTTTTGCTGTGGCACTGGGATGGTTTTTACTACAACTATCTGGTGATTGGGGTCGATTTGGGTACCCAAGAGAGCCAGCACGGCCAGAAATGCCAGCAGTAATCCAGAACAGACTCCCATGATTATAAGCGCTTTACGTAACATCTAATCCTCTTCTTTCTCGGATTTGACTTTTTTTAGAAAGGGAAGTTTATTGATATCAGTTGGTTCATCGAAAACTTTTTCGATATAAAGAATATTATGATAGGGCACATGTAGAGACTGAGTTTTGCGAAAGCGTTTACTAGCGGCATCTTCTTCTGGTAGGATTATTTTCTTCACAGAATCCTTGAATAAAAAGTCGCTCATACATACTAACCCAGGGATCTCGCTTGGTTCAATATGTCGTACTAGAACCTGAGCGATGTCGCCTTTTTCGTTTTCTTTAAATCTAACACGGTAAATTAATTCTTCATTCATTCTAATACATCTTACATTTTGGGTAGATTTATATAGAAAATAGAGAGGCAATATTTAATAAGAGTAGCATCCTTGTCAAGTACCTTCGAGGACCGATATTATGAGATTCGCATTCTCCCCCATTTTTATAGCCACAAGTCTTGCATTTCTATATTATGGAAAATTGGCCGCATCAAATGCTTACATTGCTGTTGGCAGTCTTAAGGGCTACGTGGAATCTTGTGGCTGCAGCCCTGAAACTGACTTTGGGGGACTACGCCGGTTGGCACGGTTTGTTGATTTCCATAGGAGCTTGGATAAGGAGCTCCTATTATGGAACCTCGGTGATAATTTTGGCGGGGATCTGGAAAAAAATCGTGCCATCGCGGAAAGTTTACTGTTTCTAAAACCTACTGTATCCTTACCTGAGGTAGCACCGCAGGCAGCTGCATGGACTCCCTCACTGCAAAAGTTGCCTCATGTTCTAAGCACTGGGAGAAATCCATTGAAAATTCCTGCGAAACCGATGCAGTGGGCGGGAAACTATGCCGTGTTTGGTGCCATTGGGCCGTTGTCTGATGAAGAGATAGAATCGCTCAAGCATCTAGTTCAAAAGATTGCACCACCTAAATCCTTATTACTATTCAGAGGTAACGATGCTACTTTAAAGACCTTAATAGCAGCTGATTTGTTCAATCGCATCATTACTTCTAATCACCGTACCCATGAAGCACCGGATCTTTTAGAGATGGAAAAACCCGGTATCTTGCTCCGACAGCGTCAAGTGGCGGCAGTACCCAGCTTTGGGCAAGGAGTATTGGTTTCTCAGTTAAGGGAAAAGGCTTCGCTATTATTTGGAGATCCTCAGAAAGGGCTGAAGAAACCAGGGCATGTATTTCCAGTGCTATCTCCTTACCGCTGGTTAACGGTAAAATGGAAAAAAGGGCCGCAAACGCAGGTTGATTCCATCATGGATCACTATATCAGTGGACAACAAAAAAATTTTCTAAGTCTTGTTAATCGTTGGAAAAAAGAAAATAAAGATCATAATTATGTGGGCTCGGCAACCTGTCGGTCATGCCACCTTAAAGAGTTTAAAGTTTGGCAACAGAGCCAGCACTCCCTTGCCTATAAAACCCTAGAAAAGCAAGGTAAGCATGAGTTGGCCGACTGTGTAAGCTGTCACGTGGTAGGTTTTGAGGTAGGGGCCTTTCGTGGCAGGAAACTCAGTTCTCACCTAGAGGGGGTGGGCTGTGAAAATTGTCATGGACCTGGAAAGCTGCATATTGCCAATCCACAAAATGCAAAACTCAGCAGAAATCCAAAGATGTGTCAAAAGTGTCATCACCCTCCCCATATGGCGAATTTTGATTTTTCTGCCTATTGGCCTCGTATCGCACACTAGACCCATATCCGTAACTTTTTGATCTTGGATTAAATAGAATTGCTAAGGGCTTCAGGAAAAAGTATGAAATCATGTTGCGGGAGTCCTCTTCTGTGTTAAAACTAGCGAGTTAATTTGTCTGCATGGCTTCCATGGGACGCGAAACGACTAAGATATGAGATAAAAGTATGAAACCACTGACTCCCCATTGGGCTGACATAGTAGCCGCCCGTATTGTGAGCGCAAAAGCTAACCAGGAATCTTTTACTGTTGCTAGTGGTATCACCCCTAGCGGAACAGTACATATTGGCAACTTTCGAGAGGTGATCACTGTTGAATTTGTGGCCCAAGCGCTGAAGTCTCTTGGGAAGTCAGTACGATTTATCTACAGCTGGGATGATTTTGATACTTTTCGCAAAGTTCCCTCAAATTTACCAAACCAGGATATGCTAAAGGAGCATCTTCGCCGCCCCATCAGTCGTGTACCTGACCCTTATGGGGAAGATGGCAGCTATGCAGCCCATAATATTAAAGAGTTTGAAAGCGACCTGAATAAAATAGGGATACGCCCCGAGTTTTTGTATCAGCATGAACGGTATTCTTCAGGAAAGTACGCAGAAGAGGTAAAGATAGCCCTCGAACATGCAGCGGAAATCCGTGACATTCTTGATAAGCATCGATCAAAGCCATTTCCTGAAGATTGGCTACCCGCGGCTATATATTGTGAAAAATGCGATCGCGATGAAATGGAATACCAGCGCTATCCGGGAGGCTACGATTACGCCTATAAATGCTCTTCGTGTGGGTATGAAGCCATTACCGATATCAGAAAGACTAAGAATATTAAGCTTAATTGGCGAACTGATTGGCCCATGCGCTGGAGCTTTGAAAAAGTGGACTTTGAACCTGGCGGTAAGGATCACTCCAGCGAAGGCGGGTCATATACGACCGCCCAAGACATTGTAAAAAAAATATGGCAGCGGGAAGCGCCCCAGTATCTGCAGTATGACTTTGTATACATCAAAGGGGGGAGTGGCAAGATGTCTTCCTCTTCTGGAGAGCTGATTACCCTTAGTGAAGCCTTTGAGGTTTACGAACCACAGATGGTAAGATGGATCTTTGCCGACCAACGTCCCAATCATGACTTTGCCATTGCTTTCGATACTGACGTTATAAAAGTATATGATGAATTTGATCGTACGGAGAGGCAAGCTTTAGGTCCCAAACCAGAGAAGTTGGGCAAGTGGCCCTTGCTACGTCGGTGTTATGAGTTTTCTTGTGTAGGAGATCTCCCTGAAAAAGCACCCTACCGTGCCCCTTTCCGAGAGCTGTGTAGTCGTCTGCAAATTTTTGATGGAGACATTGATAAAACCCTATCTCGGTTTTACCAGGACAAAGTGGTAACAGAGACCGATAAAGAACTATTTTTTGCCCGTGCTGAGAAAGCGCTGACTTGGCTCGAAAAGTATGCCCCAGATGAATTTCGCTATCGGATCAATAAAGATGCTATAGAAATCGAACTTACCCCGTTACAGTCAGATGCATTGCGAGCTTTCCGTGAGCTTATCGTCAATGTTGACCTCGACACTATAGAGCCAAAAGATCTTAATCAGATGATCTATGATGAGGTGATCCGCAGGGTAGAAATCGACAGCAAGGAATTTTTTAAAGCTGTTTACTCAAAACTAATCAATCGGGATCAAGGACCTCGTCTTCCAGGATTTATAAAGGAAATTGGACGCAATCGCTTGCTGCAACTCCTTTGAAGGGGATGTGCTTATTTAATTTAGTTAGGGGCTGTGAATGAAGGCTTTTGCTATTATTATGCTTTTCATGTTTTCTGGAAGCTGCTCCATGGTTTCTAAGATGGTGGTAGAAAAGCCAGAGATTGAATTGGAGTCCATTGAGCTTCAGAAGCTTTCTTGGTCTTCGGTTGATTTAAATATCAGCCTAAAAGTTACTAACCCTAATTCCTTTGCTATTGGCTTGGCGAATTTGAAGTACCAGGTTTTTGTAAGCGGAAAACCTGTGGGTAAAGGTCATTATGCAGAGGCTTTTAATGTACCTGCGAAGAAGAAAAAGAGCCTTTCCATCCCTTTTTCCCTTGATGGAACAGCTACTTTAGAGGTCGCTAAAAACTATTTAATAGGGAGTTCGCAAGAGCTGAAAGCTCACATATTGGGAGCTACAGAGATTATGACCCCAGTGGGCTCCTTTGAAATTCCCATTGATGAGACAAAGGTCATCGTAAAGTCCAAACCTTAAATGTATAGTGTGATCTGAAAGGAGTTTATCATGACTGATATCTATAGTTTCAAGGTCAATACCATTGATGGAAATGAAGCTGTTCTAAGCCAGTATAGCGGAAAAGTTCTATTAATCGTCAATGTTGCAAGTGAATGTGGTCTCACGCCACACTATAAAGGTCTGCAGGAACTCTATGAGGAATTGAATGGCAAGGGTTTTGAGGTTCTTGGCTTTCCCTGTAATCAATTTGGGGCTCAGGAACCTGGTAACAATGAAGAGATTAAGACCTTTTGTGAACTGAAATATAAAATTACCTTCCCCATGTTTGCTAAAGTAGATGTTAATGGGGAAGATGCTCATCCCCTCTACCAATACTTAAAGAGTCAGATTGCTGGAGAGGATAAAGAAGATATCGAATGGAATTTTGCCAAGTTTCTCATAGGCAAGGACGGTAAGGTTCTTCAAAGATATCACCCCCAAGTTGAACCCCGTGAGATAAGGGCAGATATAGAAGCTGCGCTAAAATAATTGCGTGATTTAAGCCAGATTGGTAATTGCATGGTCAGGTTAGCATTTCGCATCCGTTCTTACCTAATATTATCAAGGCTCTCAACTTGGTTTTACGGATCTCAGGCAAAAGAATAGGGCGTCATAAAGCAATCTCTAGGGGTTGCTTATTTTCTGCGCTATTTCCTACTATTAAGCTTCGTCAAATCATGCATTCTCTCCTAATTATCTATAATCAGAAATATTTTTTTTAGGCCTCTTTTTTGCTTGTAGGAATTATCAAGGAGAAAAATATGCCGTTCAGCCTAAATTCTAATGAAATGAGTTCCTACCAATCCTTTTCCAAATTGGCACTACCACGCCATACTTCTTATCCTGCTGTGCCTTATTGGAAGGACAAGTTTAATCAATACGAAGTTAACCAATTAGGAAAATCCTATACCCAAGGTCGCGAAGATTTGTCGTTGTATTTTCATGTGCCTTTTTGCCAGCAATTATGCTTCTACTGTGGTTGTAGTAAGGAAATTAGGCAGCGAAACTCACCAAAAACACGCGAAAAAATAGACTCATTGCTACAAGGGTTTCAGCAAGAGCTTCAGCAAAAGCAGAAATTACTGGCAGACACCAAAGTAAAACACCTTCATTTTGGAGGAGGAACACCAACATTTTTGAATCCTGATGAATGGGAGCAGCTTTGGGGATATTTGCATCGCTCCATTCGTATAGCTGATAATGCAGAAATTGCAGTTGAAATAGATCCTCGAACTATTTCTTATGACACGTTAAAGTTCTTAAAAGAACTAGGATTCAATCGTATCAGCTTAGGAGTACAAGATTTTGATTTGCGGGTGCAGCAAGCCATCAATCGCGTACAGCCCTATTATCTTGTGGAAAACGCTGTTAACTGGGCACGAGACTTAGGGTTTAATTCTATTAATTTTGATTTGATTTATGGACTTCCTTTTCAATCCAAAAAAAGTGTTGAGGAAACAATTCATAAGGTTATTGGCCTAAATCCAGATCGCATTGCCTACTATCGCTTGGCTATTATTCCTGATCTATTTAAATGGCAACGATCCTTTTTAGCGAAAGACCTACCTGCTGGGTTAGAACCGTTGAAGTTGAACCTTACTGCCATGGAACTGTTTGATGCAGCAGGATATAGGTTTATTGGATTAGATCACTTTGCAAAGGAAAGTGATGAGCTCTGCAAGGCATTCTCTGATAATACCTTGCACCGAAACTTTCAAGGTATGACAGCTGGCAAAGATCAATACATTATAGGTATAGGACCATCTTCAATCTCAGACCTAGGCGGCTTATATTTCCAAAATCCACGCAGCCTTAATGAATGGCGAGAGAGTCTTAGCACCTCTGAGTATCGCTATAAAGGGCATATGTTGAGTTTTGATGACAAATTAAGACGGGAGCTTATTCAAGGAATTTATTCCTATGGTAACATTGATCTTCAGTTTCTTGAGGATAAGTTTGCTATATCTTTTAACCAGTACTTTGCTAAGGAAAAATCCTATATAGAACATCTGATTAGCTCAGGTCTTATCAGTCGTAACTCTTATATAATTTATGAGAATCAGTTGTTAGGCAGACTCTTAAGGCGTGTTTTTGCCTCCGCATTCGATAATTACCTTCCTGCAGATCGCTTCATTGTGGGAACTCCGGGCCAGGCTTCCCATGTAGGGTAGCTTCTGCTATGCAGTGCTAGTAATTTCAATCTAATACGACTGATTTTAGATCGTGATGCAATGTTCGAATGAGATTTTTCTGGAACATTGCTATACCCTTGATTTTATTAAGATATTTTCTAAGAGTTGGGAAAGTTTTAAAAAGTCATTTCCTAACTACCGTTAACTCGCGCCAGGTTTCGCCTACCTGAAGGAGGCGTTTTACAGTGCATGAGATAAACTTAAAAATTAGTAACTTCATAAAATTTCGGAAGCTGTTCTACAATCAGAGTAGATTTGTAAGAGGGACTTCCGCCGAAGAAAAACAAAGGTGAGTTGCCTTGAGCTTTCAATGTCAAATATCCATCTTTTTCGGGGGTAAAGTACTCAACAAAACGCATATTTTGTGCGGCACCGTTTCGTGGCTTGGTGTCATTGATGATTTCAAACTGCCAGGCAAAAATTTCGTTTTCAAAAAATAGCTGCACTACAGCCCCACAATTGTCACACTCGCGGTAGGGTGTCTGGATAATACCATCGAAAGTAATCCTGTACGTACTGCCTCTTCTAAGTCGAACAGAAAAGTCAGTCATCTCTTGGTATTCGTTATTTAGGTGGAACCTTTCATTCAATTCCCGAAGGACGACCTTTCGCTTTTTCAACTCTTCAATTCTAGTTAGATTGACTTCGGCTGATAGTTGAGAATTCGTTTGGGCCATGGTGTTTAAACTAACAAGGAGGCCGAATACGAGTGTTACTAAATTTTTCATAGTTGCCCCTAAAAATTACAGGTACTTTTTTCCACCTAGTATTGGATTAGCAACCAAGTATAATATTGCAAATATTTTTAACGGTCGAGTATTATTGGTAAATATATTTTTAAGTTCAGGTTGTATCTATCTAAAATTCAAGGATCGTTTTTGTAAAGGTCCGTTGCACCAAAGGTAAGACTTAATTTAGAATTAGAAATGGTAGTTATTATAGTGGTTAATCTACTATGAATTAATTCTAGCGCCCTCATTCCGATAATAACATATTAATCTTTCTGTAAAATACTTCGCTGTACATCCAGTCACTAAGTAATGCTGTAGTTTCTTTAGGGGATCTGATTAGCAGTTGCCTGGTAACGTATGTACTTTCTTGATCGGTATTCATGAGCAGCATGCTTAAACTTAAACTTAAACTATTTAGGAAAGCTGATGCATCGCTTACTTCAGATATTTAAAATATTGTTCCCAGTTTTTTTTCTACTAATGTTTGCGGGACACGTACAGGCTACAAATACAACGGTCAAAGCAGGTATGGTTGTTTATGGGGTTGGAACCTTGGGCGGAGTGGAACTAGGGTCAATTTACCAAGAAAACTTTCATTTTAATGTTTCTCTCTACTGGGGAAATAATAGGGCTGAAGGGAAAAACAAAGATGAGCAAGATAGCTCTACTGTAAAAGAGTTTTTAGAGGCAAATGTTCAGGTGTTTTCAATAGAAATGCGGTACTTTCCCGGATTAGGGAGCTTCAATATCACCGGTTTACTTTCTCAATGGAAGCTAAAGGGAAGTTATGGCTTTGCTAATAAATTTGCCGAGGCATCTGTGCCTTTCAATAGCGAAGTCAGCCAGCTAGGAGTTGCCATTGGCAATGAATGGAGCTGGGATGGTGGCTTTATGATGGGCTGTGATTGGTTGGAAATCAAAGGCACCTTATTGGCTACAACTGAGACCCAGCTATCGGGGCCAGAGGCCGAAGCTATCTCAATCTTGACAGCTTCTAAAGGGGGACCTGCTAAGCAAGCCAATCATGTCGCACAGAGCTTATCAGCACTAGGCTTGCTGAATTTTTATATTGGGTGGCGGTTTTAACCCCCAAGAGAACTTACACCACCAAGGTAGGGACGTAAGGCTTTCGGTATATGAATGCTACCGTCTTGCTGTTGATGATTCTCCAGCAGTGGTATGAGTACCCTTGGGCTTGCAACAGCTGTATTATTAAGGGTATAGCAGAAAGATTTTTGCTTAGTCCCTGCTGCTTTGTACCTGATCTTTAAGCGTCGTGCCTGAAAGTCATGGAATGTTGAACAACTATGGGTTTCACTGTAGCTTTTCCGTGAAGGCATCCAGGTTTCGATATCATGCTTTCTCACTTGTCCTTGTCCTAAATCCCCCGTGCATACATAGACAACACGATATGGCAATTCCAGAGCTTGGAGTATCTCTTCAGAATTAGTAAGGAGTTCTTGGTGTAGTTTTTCCGACTCCGCTTCATCGGCGATGCTAATAATGACCTGCTCGACCTTTTGGAATTGATGGACCCGGTATAGTCCATGGACATCTTTGCCATAGGTTCCCGCCTCGCGCCGGAAACAGGAGCTATGGGCAGCATAGCGCAAAGGAAGTTCGTTTTCGTTTAGTATTTCGTCAGAGTGGAAAGAAGCAACCGGGACTTCAGCGGTACCTACCAGGGCAAGCTGATCCTTTTCGATGTAATAGGCTTGATCGCGACCGTTTGGAAAATACCCTGTTCCTACCATACAGTCTTCTTTTACCAGTACGGGGACAGAAAGTTGAGTGAAGCCCTTGCTATACAATATATCCAAAGTGAACCGCATCAGCGCTGATTCCAGTCGTGCTAAGTCTCCTTTTAAGACATAAGAACGTGATCCTGCCAATTTCACCCCACGCTCGATGTCGAGCCAATCATTGACCTTACCAAGTTCAACATGGTCTTTTATGGGAAAAGTGAAGGCGCGAATATCGCCCCAGGTTTTTACTTCAATGTTCTCTTTATCGTCTTTTCCCACGGGAACATCAGCTCTTGCTGGGGTGGGAACGGTTAGCATCAATTCAAGGAGTTTTTCTTCTAAAACTTTAACTGACTGGTTTAGTTCTTCAAGACGTGGTTTAAACTCTGAAACTTGCCCCTTTAATGCTTCTCTTTGCTCTGGAGAAGCCTGACCAATTTGTTTGGAAAGTGTATTGCGCTGATTTTGGAGATCTTCAAGCTGCATTTTTTCGGACTTGAGCCTATCATCTAAGGATAGTAGCTCATCCAGGTCGACACCGAAATTCTTTTCTTGGGCTCCTTTAGCCACTAATTCCTTGTTTTCGCGGATGAACTTAATATCTAACATAGGTTCCTCTAAGTAATCGCATTTGTTGGCCTATAGGGCTACCATACTTAGTCTAATCTTGTCACCAATTTAAGTGAATTTACAGGAATTCAAAAAACGGAGCTAGACCTTGGGAAGCTTTTTGAGTAAGTAAAGGCGTCATGCTGACTAAATCACATAGGAAGGGTTTGATGCAACGTACTAACAGACTTAGTCCCTTTGAAAGGCTGGGAATCCCTCGGAATCCAGTGGTTTTAGCACCTTTGGCAGGGGTGACTGATCACCCTTTTCGCCGGATATGTACTGCGAAATCAGCCGATTTAACTTACGTTGAGATGATATCAGCAACAGCTCTTTTGTATGAAAGTACAAGAACTTATTCTATGTTAAAAAGGCATAATGAAGAAGCGGTACTTGGGGTTCAAATCACAGGTCGGTCGGCCCAAGATGTTGGTGAGGCTGTAGCAATCCTAGATAAGATGGACTTTGATACGATCGATATCAATATGGGATGCCCCGTCAAAAAAGTGGTGAAAACCGGCTGTGGTAGCGCCATTCTCAAAGATCCCGAGAGAGTTTATCAGACTGTCAAAGCAGCAAAGGAAGCCACGGATAAGCCTGTTTCAGCCAAGATTCGGATCGGTTGGGATCACCAATCTGTTAATGGTATTGAGGTTTCTCAAGCCATTGAGAGCGCCGGTGCTGATTTTATGATCGTTCACGGTAGAACCCGGAATGATACTTATGCGAATCCTGTTGATCTTGCCTATATGAAGCAGATTAAGGAGTCTGTTGCTATTCCCGTCATTGGTAATGGCAACATTTTTTCTGGTGCAGATGCTTCCCATATGCAGCAGGTTGCTGGTGTTGATGGAATCATGGTGAGTCGTGGAGCCCTCGGGAATCCTTGGATATTTCAAGATATCAAGTCCGGTTGTCAAAAGGTGAGCCTTGAAGACTGGGTATCAACTGTTGGCAATCACCTAGCCTGGCAGCAGCAGGAATACGGTGATCAAGGAGCGGCTGCGGTTTGCATGAGAAAACATTTACTATGGTATGCCAAGGGTTGGCCGGGGGTGAAAGCCTTGCGTGAACGGATGAATGTCACAGAAAGTCTGCATCAGGCTTTGGCTATTATTCATGAATTTCAAGCTTCACTACAGCAAAGCGGTATTACCCATAGGTTTGAAAGTCAGAATCCTGACTTAGGAGGTCGTTTTGTATGGGACCCCAAATTTGAGATGGACCGCAAACTTGATCGTGGTGTTGGTGAAGATTGTCTCGAAGCTAGCCTTTAACTTTAAGCCCCGATTTAAGTTTTTTAGAACGCAACGATGCGGTTAAAGAATAGTAGGGGCAAGCATTGCACTCTTGACCTGGGATGAATTTCGGCTACAATTAGCCCTTTAATTCACAATATCCTACCTATTGAGTTAACCATGAATCGAGGTAAGGCATGATTAAGCAGGCAGAGTATCTATGGTTAGATGGTCGTGAGCCCACACAAAGGTTGCGATCTAAAACCCGTATCATCAATGAGTTTGGAGAAAACCCTGAGCTGTCGTCTTTTCCCCAGTGGAGTTTTGATGGCTCGTCCACCTATCAGTCACCTGGGACTAACAGCGATCTATTGCTGAAGCCGGTCAACTTTGTCAAGGACCCCATTCGAGGTGAAGGCAACTTCTTAGTAATGTGTGAAGTCCTCAATGAGGATGGAACTCCCCATGAGTCCAACAGAAGAGCGCAGCTCAGAGAGACACTAGAAAAGGGTGCCAATAAACTTGAACCGTGGTTTGGCTTTGAGCAAGAGTATGTCCTTTTTGATGGTATTCGTCCCCTAGGATGGCCAGAGAATGGCTATCCTCCACCCCAAGGACCTTTTTACTGTGGTGTGGGTCCGAATCAGGTCTACGGACGCGAAATTGTCGAAAATCATACTAGGGCGTGCATAGAAGCTGGGATCATGATTTATGGGGTAAATGCTGAGGTTATGCCAGCCCAATGGGAATTTCAGATTGGTTATCGAGGCATTAAGGGAGAGGTTGCTGATGCTTTAAACACAGCCGATCATCTTTGGTTTGCAAGATGGTTGCTCTTCCGTATTGGCGAAGATTATGGTGTTGAGGCCATGATGCACTCTAAGCCTGTTGCAGGGGATTGGAACGGCTCGGGGCAGCACACCAACTTTTCAACGAAAAACATGCGTGATCCAAGCAAGGGAATGGCTACTATAGAAAAATACATCAAGCTTTTGGAAACGAAGCATGATGAACATATTAAAGTTTATGGGGAAGGTCTGGACCAAAGGTTGACCGGGCTTCATGAAACTTGTGCTATCGATCAATTTAAATCTGGCGTAGCCGACAGGGGAGCGTCCATTAGGATTCCTCGTGAGGTTTCCAATAGTGGTCATGGGTATCTGGAGGACCGACGCCCAGGTGCCAATGCTGATCCTTATCAAATAGCCGATCGCATTCTCAAAACTATTGGCGAAATTGACTAGATCGCAGACTCCAGTTGAAATTAACCACCTATTTTCCCGTACGGAAAAATGGGTGGCCTCCAGCAAAAACGAGAGTGATGTTATCACTCCTCTTTGCATAATCCTATAAAAAGCCTCTGATAAAGTGCAGTTAATTAGCTAAAATAATTGAATTATATTGCCCCACTTGCAGAGGATTTTAGTTTTTAACCATAGAACCGATTGCAAAATTATATACGTCTTCAATCAAAAAATATGTTTCTGAGGAGAATGCTCTTGAGCTGCAAGGTTCTATTCATCGATGATAGTGAAGATATTCGCGATATTTATACCACATTACTGCAAGATGAGGGTATTAGTGTTATTGCTGCAAAAGATGGCCAGGAGGGCTTGAGGCAGTTCGAGAGTAAAAATCCTCAGATGATACTTACTGATATTGTGATGCCTAAACTAGGGGGGATTGAAATGATTCAACTCATTCGAAAAAAGAATAAAGATATTCCAATAATAGCAATTTCTGGAGATCCCAGTCAGGCACTCAAGTCTTCACAGGCAGGTGCTAATAAATTCCTAGCAAAACCTTTTTGTTCTAAAATCTTACTAATGAATATCAAGCAACATATTTGATTTAGGTTTAAATAAATCACTCCGATGGTAAGATAGCACCGGAGTGAGAAAAGCTTATTAGGGATTACTATGAACCGATTTGAAGTAACCTGGGTTGATGATAAAATAGTTAAGGTTGTGGGAACTATCGATGAAAATTTTGTCTTTGACGATCAAGTGGCAAGGTTTAAGGACGAAGTTCACATAGACCTAAATGGTGTCGAACGAATCAATAGCTGTGGTGTTCGGGAGTGGATTAAATCAATCTTGAAAACCGATGCAAAAATACATTTCATCAATTGCTCTTCAGTTATTGTATCCCAATTCTCCATGATCCCGGAATTTCTAGGAAAGCATGGGGTTGTCGACTCTTTTGAAACTCAGTTTGTCTGCGAAGAATGTGGCTATGAAGAATCTCGCATCCTTGTTGTCGGCAAGGATATCGAACCAGGGCAGGAAGTGTATGAAGAAGGGCCGGAAGTAAAATGTCCGGAATGTGACAGCATTATGGAATGTGATCACAATCCAGAGCTGTATTTTTCATTTCTAACTGAAGTCGTGTGAAGAGGCCTTTAAGGCTGATTTGTGCTGCTGTATCCCCTACTTATGGTCCTCTAACCATCATCCCTCGATAGCTAATTCTCTTTGGCACCTTGCTGAGTCTAATCTATACGCAAGACACAGACCCCATGCAGATGTCTTTATGGCAAATCGCTTAGGCAATATGGAGCCTCTTGCTCATAGCTAATTGAATGGCTTCAAGAAGTTTGCTGGCTTCAAATGGCTTAGCAAGCCAGTGATCCACAGCAAACTTTTTTCCTGCCTCGATGAGTTCAGGCTTGGAAAATGCTGTCATAACAACGATTATAGCCTCTTCTGCAAGATGCATTTTGCGGAGTGTTTTAATAAACTGCATTCCATTCATTACAGGCATCTTAAGGTCGGTTATGATCACTTTAACGTCAGGGTTTGAAAGGAGAGCTTTGATGCCCTCTTCGCCATTTTCTTTAAGTATCACCATGTAACCCTGGCCTTCTAGGGATTTAGTCAGTATAGCCCGCAATGTAGGCTCATCCTCTAGCAGTAAAATTTTTGTTTGTATGTCCTTACCTGTGTGGAAAGTATGAGTTGATTGAGGGTGAGGAAGCTTTTCAAGTTGATCTTCCCCCAATAACAAGTTTACCTTTTCTGTAGCGATAGGATGCCCCTGTTGGGCGGCTTGTTGCCACCAAAACAGAGCTTTTTCCATGTCGAGTATGCGATCTAAGCCAATCTCGTATAGAAAGGCGAGATTGCACTGGGCTTCGACGTCGCCCTCTTCTGCTCTTTTTTCTAGGGAGTCATCCATAGCCTTCCTCGTTTGAATGCTTTGCCCTAAAGGCGCATCGGCGAAGTGGAGTGAAACCTGAGGTACGGAAAATTAGGCGCATCGGCGAAGTGGAGTGAAACCTGAGGTACGGAAAATTTTATAAGTCGATAGATATATTTGGAGCATTTAGATAGAAGTTTATTCCATAACTAGTTGTATATATTTCGTTAAATTTTTATTGGGAAACTTTATGAACCTGAGGTATACCATTAACATCCAAAAAATAGTTCTTTTGAGGTAAAATAGAGTGACGCGTCCAGTAAGTGATGGAAATTCCAAGGAAGGAGATCTTACCCGTATACCTTATACGATAACCCTTGATGATGATCCTATTCCTGCCAAAATTATCGAAGAGACCCTTGGATTAAAGAATTTTTGGTTTTCGGAAAGTTCGGTCCTGGTACAACATGCCTATAAGCTAGAGCCTACAGGAGCGTTTATTGATATCTATTTAAAGAATGAATGCGGTCTTGATGTCGTTCCGATTATAAGGTCTCTTTGGCCTTCAACGGCCATTATTGTTATGACTGGAGACTCCAATGACAAGCTGGTGGGGCAAGCTTTGGCTTTGGGAGCTAATGATTTCATCCGCAAACCCATCAGCAAATTAGAAATCATGGCCCGATTGAAGGCTAGGATCGAAGACCTCAAAGAGAAAAATGGACATACCTTGCTGCGATTTGGCGATTTACGCTTGGACTTGCGCCATAAGTCAATGACTGGTCCAGGAGGACAGGTTGCGCTTTCTGCAAGGGAAATTGGTCTAATAGCCGAATTAGTCAGAGCCAACGGAGTGGTGGTGTCTAAAGATGCCCTTAAGCGTGAGCTATGGGGGCATGTGGCTGTCAGCGATAACGCTCTGGACCGTAAAGTCTTTGAAGTCAGGAAATCTCTGCGAAGAGTGAGCCGATCGGTAGTGCTGCAGTCCATCTATGGAGTTGGAATGGTGCTTCGATTAAGGACTTCTGAAGCCGATCGTGTAGTTTTAGATGATTTTGAATCCAAGATCCGCCATACTAATTCCGCTCAGAATAACATGTAATTATCAATCAATTCTTGATTGATTTGAAATATTAGCTCATCTTACTACTCATATGTCCCTAAAAGTGAATGGAGGTGATTCTATGGTCCAGGCAAGAAAAACGTTCAGAGGGATCCTGGTAGACCCCGACCCTGCCTACGCCGAGAAATTTATCTCCGCTGCAGCCATCTTTGGTTTGGTTGTTGATCACTTCAGATCAATGCAAGACATCGTATATTTAGGGATATTCAACAACTACGATGTGGCTATATTGAATACAGAAATCGGCCAGGTTTCTGGTTGGGAAATAGCAGAATATATTGAAAAGTTTGGCTTTGGGCTGCCCGTTGTGCTGTTATCGGATCATCTGAGTCAAATTCCAGAAAATCCCGAAATTTCTGCTTCAAAGCACCTCCTTAAAGGCGTTGGTAGTGTTACTGACCTCGTTGAGGAAATTGCTCAATTTCTGACTATGAAGCTTACACCTGCATCAACTGTTTTTACTAGTGATGAAGCTTAGAGTCCAGATCTGCCGTTTTCAACTGCTCTTCGTTATTCCCCGGAAAAGTGTTCTCATTAACAGGTGTTAACCCCGTCTCTTAAGAGGGGTTTATCTGAACTTCCTGGAATTCTCGATGGGTCAAATTCATCAATTTGGGGTCTTCATATTCCCTGTAGGTCAGAATGATTTCATTGAGAAATGTGAAATACACAGCGCCATTCACTTGAGATTGCGGATAGAGCGCTTTTACAGCATTGACATAAGCAAATATTTGCTGATCGTACTGCTTTTCTATGACTATTCTTGGAATCTGGCTTTTATGTGAAATAGGTACCGTTTTGTAGTCCACTACCAGAATTTTTCTCTCCTCACGCCACAATAAGAGATCGATTGTCCCTCGCATTAGCTGTGAATCGCTCAGGTGAACAATGGATTTTTCTACCTCCACCCGTTCAGATTTTTTAAGAAATTGCCAAAGCAATGATTTCATCGTGCGGTCCGTAAGCTGTTCGGCGAGTTTGCCAACCTGCTCAAATTGTTGCTTGGGGCCTCCTGGATAAAAGCTTTGCCAGGCTTCATCAGCTAATGAATGGCCTTTCATGCCATACTCCAGGATTTGGTGGATATATAGGCCTACCTCACGAGCATAAGGGGTGAAGTCATGGACAGAATTATCTGTTTCGTTGAAACTTTTACTTAATAACCTTGCAGGGGCTAAAGTTTGTAACTCCAACCCTTCGGTAGCTATTTTCTGAGGAGAAGAAATTTTTGCAAACATGGATTTTGTTCGCTTGAACTTTGTCGCATCAAGCAATTTGTGAGTATAGGGGTATCTCCGTTGGAGAGTCCAGTGTGTAGCGGGTTGAGATCTCTCGGCTGCACCCATCTCAACAATTTTTTGATGAATAGTTTCCCAGTAACCAGGCTGCTTTTTAGAGCTGTAGGTGCGGTGGCCTGTAAGAAGCAGGTGGTGCTTGGCTCGGGTTAAAGCTACATATAGTAGTCTGAGGTTTTCCTTTTTGTCTTGATCATGGGCAAGGGCTTTTAGGGATGAAAACTCTTTATGATCAAGGGGGTGTTGCTCTTTTGTACCCATGTAATAAAATCCCGTAGGGTTCTGACTCTTCTGCCAGTAGCGATCGGTTTTTTCCCAGGCTTCTCCGAGACCAACGATGATGACAAATGGGAACTCCAAACCTTTGGATTTGTGAATCGTCATCAAGTGAACAGCATCGCTGCTGTTTTGGCTGGACCCGACGCTATCTTCTATGGTTAATTCTTCGATTTTTTTTAGAAACGCTCCCAGGGAATTAAAACCTTGTTTTTTCAACTCAAAAGCTAGTTCCAGAAACCGATGAAGGTTTTGCTCCGCTACTTTACCTTCATAGGCCCCGAATGCATGCTTATATTTTTTTACTGGCTGGAGGGTTTTAAATATAGTCAGTATCAGGGAAGCGGGATCAATCTTGGTAGCAAGTTGTTGTAAAAGCTCTATATCACTAATAAAAAGACTATGTTGTGCTTCCTGATCTCGGAGAAAACGATTGATTTTATCCTGGGGTATACGATCCTGACGCCTGTCTATTAGAGTCTTTAAAAACTCACTTTCCTTAAAAGGGGTCAGCGGGGATTTTAACATGACCATGAACGATAACAGGTCGTTTGCT
The DNA here is from genome assembly GCA_050293845.1 of Pseudobacteriovorax sp. Taxonomy (GTDB): domain Bacteria; phylum Bdellovibrionota_B; class Oligoflexia; order Oligoflexales; family Oligoflexaceae; genus DT-89. Next base: position 19,598 of record JBNKNM010000024.1, read on the forward strand.
TGGTAAAGGAACTTTAACACATGAATCAGATCAAGCACCTCTTGACGCGTAAAATACCCCTTGCTTTCCGCCCGGATAGAATTGATGCCATAGGCACGCAAATTTTTTTCGATAATATGGGTGTTGGTTGAGGAGCGGTACAGGATAGCGCAGTCCGAAGGTTTTAAGGGGCGCGGTGCTTGTTGCTGTCTATCCCAAACAAGTAGCTCACCTTTATGGAGTTCATTATGAATGTATTGGGCTACAAATTGGGCTTCTTCTTCCTGAGCATTGTCACTGTCGAATAAATCCGTGATAGCAATGCTACCAAAGTCAGGAATAAAAGACTTCTGTCCCATTTGGGCTGTTCGGTGCTCAGGAAAAGATGGCATCAATATGGGAAAAATATTGTTCACCAGATTTAACACTGTCTGACTCGTCCGAAAGCTTTGGTCAAGGTGCAGTACGCTAACCTCTAAGGGGGCTAGCTCATCACAAGCTTCATCGAGAATTGCAGCATCTGCTTCCCTAAAACCATATATGGATTGCTTTTCATCTCCAACAATGAAAGCTGAGGGGGTTAAACCACCGGCAATTTCTAAGCCTTGTCCTGCAAGCAACTCCTCGGCTATGGATTTAAAGATAGCCCACTGGAGACGACTGGTATCCTGGAACTCATCCAAGAGAAGATGGTGAGTCTTTTGGTGGATTAAAAATCTTGCTCCAAAGGCATCTGGATTGGCAAAAAGGTTTAAACACCCCTTTGACATATCGCTAAAATCTACTATACCTAAGTCTGCTTTTAGCCTATCTCGTTCTTCACTATAAATAGCGAAGAATGATGTTAGTAATGCTCCTTGATCATTAAGAGCTTGGAGCTTTCTTCTATTAAGAAAATTACGGCAACCATTATCAATGCGGGCAATCTCTGTGGAATACTTTTCTCTTTTTTTACCGCGAATAGTAGCTCCAGAAACGCTTCCACCTTTGGTGAGTAGACGCAATTCTATAAGAGCTTGCCAATCGCGTGACATAATGGCTTGAGTTAACTGTTCTGCTTTTTTGGTTTCTCCAGCTAATACTTTGAATTCTGGTTCTAATTGAGCGATCAATTCGCTAGTTGTGTCTCCGACAGAAGTTTCTGGGGGGAATGTATGGGGGCAGTAGGCGTTTCCAAGCTGGTTTTGACAAAGCCAGTAAAAAGTTTCATTTTTTTGTAACTCTTCCAAACGCGCATAAATTTCATGAGGACTCAATGTGAGCGGAGAGCTTAGACTGCCAAAAATTTTGTGGCAGGTTTTTTCCCATGCTAAGCGGTTCAATTGTTCTTCCAAAAGGGGAGATGGAACTTGAAAAGATTGAGGTATGGGTACAGGGCGACTACCTTGGGATTCGCTTGGAAACTTTGATAACCACTCGAGAAAAATACTGTCAATTGTCGTGATCTGTAGAGATTGGGTTTTTGATAATATCTTGGCAGCTGCCGTACGGCTAGTCAAAGGATTAACAGATTGTTTGTTACTGTTGTTATAGAACTCAGCCATTTGGTGATCAAATTCCTGCTGCGATTGCGGATGACGCAGGAGATGAGAAGCTTCCTGTAAAATACGCTCTCTCATTTCTGCTGCGGCTTTTTTGGTAAAGGTGATAGTTAGAATTGATTCCGGAGTCGCACCTGCGGCTACCAAAAACAAAAATCTACGACTTAATTGATAAGTTTTACCCGATCCGGCTGAGGCCTTCAAAATAAAGCTACGGTATGGATTTTGCGGGTTCAGCATGGTGTTTCACCTTTTATATATACAGCGAGATCCTTTTGAGACTCTATGATATCTGCTTTATCAGGAGAGTTTTTGCGACATATACCTTCGTAATGGCAGAGTCCGCAGCGGCTGGGGTCTGCATAAAAACGATGTCGCTGTAAGATGGTTTTTTCGCGCCATTCCCAATTTTTTATCATCCGCTCCACTAAAGATGATGCCTCAGGAGTACGGGAATTGGAAAGACCCATTTGCTTCGACTTTTCTCTGACCTGTTCTCCTACACCATGGGTAGACCATTCACCTTTGAGGATACTCCAGTAGCCTAATAACATCCGCTCAAATGAAAATTGTTGTCCTCCCTGTTGTAAAGCTAATGCATAAAATGCTAATTGTGGATTAAGTCCTAGGGTAGATTCTGATCTTTGTGGAATACTCTGTCGTTTATAATCAGCCAGAAAACTGATACCATAGTTAAAATCAATACTATCAATAGACCCCACTAAATACCTTTCCAGATTGCGAATCATGATTTTGGGTGATGTCTTAATAGCTTCTTCTAAAGATACTTCTTTAAGCCCTTTTCTAAAGAAATGAAGCTCGCTTCCAAATAGACGACATAGGTGCTCTGCAAAGGCTGGCCAAGCTTTGAAGCGCAATTGATAATAAAGAGGTTTTTCGCTAATGCGATCTGGCCCCAGGGCTATAGTTAGCCGTTCCAGTTCATTTCTGATCCATGAGCTAAAGGACCGCGGATCGTCGCATGGGGGGATTTGAGAAAATAGAGACTGTAGCACTTTGTGTAACCATTCGCCTTCAAACCTCGCATCAGCGGGATGTTGAAACGCGAAGATTCTTACACGACAACGGTCTAAAAGATAAGCATAGGGACAGGAAATGAGTTTTTTAAGTGAACTAGCTGACATATTCTGCCAAATTTCATTATGAGGCTTCCAAATACCTTCCGGCTCATCACCAGTGGTCGGCAGCTGATGGTCGGTTTCAAAACCCTCCCAGAGCATGCCTAAGTGATAGCTGGAATCCAGTTCCCGGATATCTCCTTGTAAGGATAGAGATTCTATAAAACGTGATTTAACAGTTATTTCACCAGATTGTTCGCGGCATCTGGTGAGTATCAGGTGAGGAATCCGAGAATGCAGGAGGTAAAATGTTTGATCTTCCATAGCTTCCAACTGCTCCCAGCCTAAAAATCCCATCTGTTTTTTAAAAAAGTTGTCAAGCAGTTCATCTTTAGGAAGTGCTTTAGGAAAAATACCTTCATTACAACCTAAGATAAAAACAACTTGAAAGGGATAATAGCGTGATTCTGAGAGGTTGAGAATCTGGACTCCCGCTAGGGGCTCTCCGGTTTGCCGCAGACCTTGATTAAGAAATTGTCCGTCTAGGATTTGAAAAAATTCTGCTTGGGTCAGGGGAGAACTATCATAATCTCCAAGAGCTGAAAGGCTATGAATAAATTCTTGAACAAGGTTTTTCAAGGGATCTCGATACTCAGGTTCAACGTGTTCCATGAAAGAGAATACCTTGAGTAAATCTTCAAATCTTTGCAGCCAAGCAACGAGGGAGCTTTCTTCATTTTTTAAATAGGAAAATACCTCCTCCATTTGGAGTTTAAAGCTAGTCGCTATAGTCCCGGAATTTAAAAACTGATCAAAAGTTAAATATTTCCCTTGAACAGCCGTCCAGGTTAGTAAATCGATATTGATTTCAAAAGTTTCTTGTAGCCACGAGTTGGTGATCGGGTTTTTAAACCAATCAAAAACTCTTTCTAGGGAGTAATTGTCCTCGTATACTTGCATAAGTCCTTTAAGCCAGCTACCAAATATAGAGTGAACCACTGGTAAAGTCATAGCTAAGTTAGCATTTTTCAGTAAGTTCGTCTTTAAGCTGGCTATAATGGGTCCGTAAACTCCTTCATTGGTTTGCAGGATACCAATATCAGCTGGTGATACTCCTTGCTCCACATACCAGGCAGCTACATGGTAAGCGCTGATAACCTCATGGAAGGGGGTGTCCGCATTTACCAAGACTCTAGAGTGTCTGGTAGGAGGGCAGGTGGAGGAGGAGTGGGTCACAGTAATACCTGGTGCCAGTTGATCGATTAATCGACCCAGGGGAGCCTTGTCGTGAAACAAGCGAGGCTTTTCCGTTAGCCAAACTTCCGCATCTTCGGATTCTAAAAAAGTTTTCAAAGCAGGCATCCATGATTCGGCGATGCTGGTAATGCCAACTAAGTAGCGATTTTCAAAGGCAGCATAGGCTGTTGGTTGGTGAGATTGAGAATGGGTTACAGCATGCGACATCCGCTGGGATTTTGTTTGCATGTGCTGTTGCCTTAAGATGTTCCTTATGTGTTCAAAGACAAATTTGATTTCATCTATTTTTGTTGCCACAGAGCTGAGGTGAAGTTCGGAGTGGAAAATATTATCTCTAAGGGCATCTTTAGCCGCTAGGAAAGCTGTTTCCGAAATTCCAGAATCTATCATCTCATTAAAGAGTAGGCGTAATTCTCGCTCATGGCCCACTCGCAAAAATTTCAAGTGCTGCTGTTTCTTTAAAACCATCTTGATGAGTAGTTCAAAGGTTTGATCACCTATAGTGATGGTGTTATCGGTGAATTTTTCAAGTATAAACGATTCCAAAGTGTGGGTGCGAGGAGGATGGAAGGCTCCCAGAGCAGAGGCCAGTGATGCGAGAAATTTGGTAGCCAGCCGCTGAGTTGGCAGAATGACGAGATCACGGCTGAAGTCCTGACTATTTCTTGCCAAAAAAAGCTGTGCCAATTCTGACAGTAAACAAGAATTGCTTGAAAATAATCGCATTGTACCCACGAATGCAAGCTCCTTCCCAAAAGCTAACTATGGCTCAAATCTGGAATATAGATCATCTGTAACTATTTCACTAGGTGGGGAATTGAATCTATATTTTATTAAATAAAATTAGAATATTACATGTATTATTTCCCGTGAAGAAGGACGCTGTTTTTGTCGGATTTGCGCCAAGTAGGGCTATTTTTCACGTCTGGGATTAAATCATCGCTTGACCCACCGATACTAGATAGAAGGAATGGGGGTAGAAGTATGAACAAAATCATGTACCTTTTGACTGGCTTGCTCCTGTCAAGTGCAGCTTTTGCGCAGAATGGTGGCGTTGTCTTAGATATTTCGGCTTTTTACTTTCAAACAAATGATGAAAGGGCTAGTGCCGATGGCTCTTCTACAACTAAGTATGAGCAAAGTTATCTATTTTGGGGGCTTGGGATTTGCTATCAATTTGCACCTTTTTGCATTGGCGGAAAGTATTTTACAGGAGAAATCGGTACTCTCAATAGCAATGGCATTATCGATGGTTCGATTGAATATGAGGGTTTTGGGGTATCAGCCGGCTATGTTAATAACGGTTGGTCCTTACAGCTAGCCTATCTCTTAGATGCTGAAAAAAGGATTGGTGATGCAGGGTTTGGAGGGGATACAGCCATTGAATATCCTGCGAAACAGGCTTATTTGGTCGATATTGGCTACGGTTTTAACATGGGATCATTTTTGGCAGGACCTATGCTAAGGGTGTCTGAATTTTCTTACAAGAAAAGAGTTATTAACGGTCAAAGCCAAGCTCTACCCGCTACTGAAAAGGACGGTTATCAGATGCCGATGCTGGCGATTTGGGCTTTTTTCTAAAATCATATTTCCCTATGGATACTCAAGCTTAAGTTACAGAAGGATTCGTGCTATCCTTCTCTACCTATGCCTCGAAATCTCCGCTTCTGGAGATAATTTTCTCCTTAATAAAGCCATAATATAGAAAAAAATAGCCGCCTTAAAGTACTAGGTACTAGGGATAGGTTGATGATGTCTTTGCCAGTAAAAACCATCATGCACAGGTTTAACCTCATGGGGTTTCATGTCTTTTCGAGCATAGTAATGTATGATCAGACTTTTACGGGTTAAACTAAGATCGTGAATAGCAGATCCACCGTGATACAGTTGTGAATGCCAGAATAAGATATCTCCTTTTTTGGGAGTAAACTCTTCTTTCTTGAGGCCACGTTTTTGAATCTCAGCCATCATGTAAGAATCGTATTTAGACATTTCATTGGGAATAGCATTCATCTTGCCAGAACTAAAGTGGAAGGGGGGAATTTTATGGCTTCCTGGATAGTAAGTGAGGGGGCCTGCATTTTGTGAAACATCTTCTAAGGCAATCCAAGCTGCTGCTAAATTCAGGCCTGATCGAGGTGTCATATAAAGACTATCAGTGTGAAAGCCTTGTTCAGATCCTCTCTCGAAATTAAGTGAGTTACAAATCACGGGTTTGTCCTTGAGTAATTCACAGAGAATCTTTCCAAGACCTGAGCCCAATGCTACTTCTCTAATGATGGGAAACTCTAGATATAAATCGTTGATTTTATATGGTTTGGCACGATGCTCTTTTCTCGCCATTGAGATATGCTGTCGCTTATTGGTTACATGAAGGTCAGTGTCAATAACGATAGATTGCGAAATGCTCTTGCGCTTCTCCCATAATTCATCAACTAATTGTGAAACGGAATCGACTTTATCAGCTTCATAGAAACCCTTTAATACAAGATAACCATTATCTTGCCAAAACTTATGTTGCTCAGGATTTAATTTTCGTTTAAATCTGCTAAACAGACCAAGCATTTTTTCACTCCTTAGAATATAGATCAAAAAGACTTACTGACCCTTAATAAATTGCTAATTGACTTTATTAAGCTCCCGTTCAGTTTAAAAAACTGGGACCTTCCTAGCAGGGATCTTGACAGTCTCATTAATTTGAAGATTGATACCATCTCGCTTGGTTTTTTATGGAACCTTAAACTTGCCGAATCCTGGTAAAACGAATCCGATTCTAGTTTATTATTCTTGAGATGAGCATAGCCAATTTTCTTTTTAAGCATCAAAAACTCGTTTCACTTCAGCTTTGGACAGCTCAATAGCGGAAGCGAGTGCTTCAACTAATTCACCTTGGTTTATTTATACACCTAATATAGGGTATGATTTTAATAAATTTATAGTATTAAAAGTTATTTCTATTTAGCGATTTACTGTGTTTCATTTTAGAAAATTTCCTTAGCAATTAAGCAACCAAACTCTGCCGATTAAGTAATTGCAGCATATCAATTTAGAGATTATTTCTCATCAATTATTTGTCTTATAACTATCAAATTAATAGAGCGGATTTTGCTGTGGCAAGAAATTCAAGGATCGAAAATGTTAAAAAATGACAAAAAGACATCTTTTAACCAATTATTTGTTAGCGGTAAATACTAGTATTTCTTGAAAAAGGACCAATTTTTTTGATCTGCACTTGCTTGAAGATAGCAGCTATAATCCCAAGGTGACTGAGTAACTTCATCAGGACTGGTTAATTTTTCTAGGTTTAGTCATTATCTCAATATGTTTGACCGGAAGAAAATAAATGAAGCCATGGACTATGCTGCGGACAACCCAGGACTATTTTAAAATGAGGCTGTATGCACAACCTATTAGCAGACTCTAGTATCAATGTCCAAAAATAACTCAATATTGCCATCTCCTGACCTTAAGCTAAAAAGACCATTTTCCCCTATTATTTTTGCAATGGTCTCAATTTTAATAGTGCCTTTTCCTCCACAAGGGTTCACAGTTACAAACTTAAAACCATCCTCTAAAACAAAATTTTCAAAACTGATATCTGAGTCTGGGGCTTTCCAAAAGTTGAGTTCAGAGCTTTCTTGTCCAGCAAAGTAATAAGTTCTTTCAAACAGAGCTGAAGAGCCAAATTTTAGAGCAGATGTTCCACGCCAATCGAAACTAAGATTTGTAATAGCTAGTTTTGCAGGTATATTTAGTTCAATCTCAATGAGACACTTGGCTTCTGGATTGGCATAATTTGCTTCCACTTTAAAGTCTGAAAGTTGGATTGATACAAGTTCCCTGTTATTAGAAAAAGTGCTATCAACAGTTTGCGGTCTGCATCCCTCACCTGAAAATGAAATTTTTTCAAAATTTATTTGCGAACTTTCAGCTTTTACATCGTAAGCTAATAAGAATACTAGGACTAAAAAAAGCTTTATATTTATATTTGAACTCATCTACGACTCCGTTGCTAGAGTTTTTCGACAAAGATAAACGATTTTTGCTAACTATACGGTTTTCTATTTTTAGCAATATTATTATCTTTCCGAAATCCAAGAAAATGCTCATAAAGCTTTATATAGTCAAAATTTAAGTCACTACTCTCTATTTTTAAAATGTGTCTTTTTATCATTGCGAGTTCGCTTTTATTGCGAAAACGCTGATAGCGTTATTGCAAAATCAAAAGACGGCAACTGGTTTTAAAATATGATTATTTACTTTCAACCACTCTACGAAATCGAGTATTTAGTCGCTTATGATTCTCTATCTTTTTAATAAACGATAGATTCAGTTTTTTTGCTGAATCGATAGCTTGTCTGAGATCAGGATGCGGAGATACTGTCGGACATTTTAAAGGTTTAGTGTGAGCTTCTAGTGTGTGAATATAATGTGAGATACATGCGGCACCAGCCATTTTTCTTTTATAGTAGAAATCTTCATAGTTTGACGACTTTAGCGAGCTGAAAAATCCTAATGATGAAAATAATATCAAAGAGTAACCCAAATACTTGGTGAGCATATTCGATAGCGTTTGAATATGATAATAATAATAGACAGAGATTATTGGGAAAACAAATATGGTTGCAAATGCATATCTAGAGGATTTCGCAGTTCCTAAAGGAACGACTCCAGTACGAGCAAATGCAATAGCTCCAGTACTTAAGATCCAGGTTATAATTAATGATGCACAGAACCATTCGAAAGAATCGATTTTACTAAGATTAAAATTCCTTTTTTTAAGAGTCAAAAGTATAGGATACAGAGTGAACAGAATTGAGATAAGTCCTAGAGCTATGCTCTTGCTGGTCCAACCAAAAATAAAAGAGGATACATATAAAAAATACTTATAGAAATCTAAATTAAGAAGTAGGGCCAACCCTGATTTGTTAACGTTTAGAGGGTCTAGAATTATTGATCCTGTATAGAATAGACAAGAAAGTACAAAAGAAATTATTACTAATGAATTCCCAAGTAAGTATTCTTTACCTGGCTTTCTATGGAAGAACAAGGTAATTGAAGATAAGAAATAACAGAAGAAAATGCCTATCCCCGATGCAAACCCTCGGCCCCATGTGAATATTAGAAGTGGGTAAATGCATGAAATTATAACATAGTTTTTCAGCGAGTCTTTTTTAATAAAGGAATAGTAGGACAATAGAATCGCAAAAAATACTGAATAGTGAGTATGGCTTTGTTGTGCCCAACCATGAGCTTCCCAAGATAATGGTGTCAGTAACGGAAGCATAACTAGGTAAATAAAAGAGGTAGGAGTATTGGTATGTGCTTTAAGTATTTTTATCATCATAAGAAGGATGCCACCAAAAACTAAGAAATTTGAAATTCCTTGATACGAAAGATTCCAGTGAAATAGTTTTTCAAATAGCCATACCTGGAAGTATGTTAGGCTTATTCGCGACTCCAGTAGAGGTGTAAAAATAAAATCTGCTAGAGACAAATCATTTAAATTGTGACCGTTCATTAATAGATACCATTCATCCCAATAAGGGATATCCACCTGGATGTACCACACATATGCAAAGTGTATTAAGTAAAGAAACCAAAATAGCATTGGTAAAACTTTTGGAAGTATATATTTTACTTTTGTTGTGTAAACCTTAGCCGTCATCTTATTACTCATCTAAGATATTGTTTTAAATAATCTAAAACCATAATCTATATAAAATAAATAGCCAAGCTAGTTCTAAGTTATTCTCGCTACAATCAAAATAGTACCTTAAATGAAAAGTTCAGTCCTTAAATAACTTATCGAGCTCCCTTTTAACGGACCTTTTGATGAAAATTTTGTTGTGTCTAATTAGGATTTGATCTCACAATTGTGTTTCCTTCTGAGAAAGTAGTCAGTCATTTAGACTATTAGAAAGTACGAGTTTACTTTCGCAGTTGCTGCGGTTAAATGCCATAAGGAATCGACGCTTGGTGATTGCCGACTGGGGCTCCTCCTTTAGTGTGTACTTCGCACAAAATCGTAATAAAATGCTAGAAGCAGCTATGTACTCGCCTTATTCTTCAGTATTTTTTGAAATAGCTTATGAACTGTATGCTTTCAATATTCCCACCAAACATATAGAATGTTGGCAATGGTCACTTTGAATCACACTATAGGTTCTGTATGAAGCAAATCGGAGTCATTGGAGCTGGTCCAGCCGGAATGACAGCAGCATATCAACTTTGTAAGCTAGGACATAAAGTCACAATCATTGAAGCAGATAGTCAAGTTGGAGGTATGTCAAAATCATTCGAACTATGGGGACAGAAAGTGGACCTTGGTCCACATCGTTTTTTTTCGAATGAAAAGAGAATTAATCAGATATGGCTTGAGGTGGTAGGGACTAAGTTCTGCATGGTTGACCGATTAACACGTATCTTCTACAAGAATCGTTTTTTTTATTACCCGCTAAAACCATTGGATGCTTTGCTTAAGTTAGGAATCGGAGAAGCCATATTCTGCGTAATGTCTTATGGTATGCATGCTGTGCTTTTAAAAAAGAAGCAGCCTACCACATTTCAGGACTGGGTTATTTCGCGGTTTGGAAAGCGACTCTTCAATATTTTCTTTAAAACCTATAGCGAGAAATTATGGGGAATAAGTTGTCAAGACATCGATGCTGACTTTGCTGCTCAAAGAATTAAAAAACTTACCCTATTTGGAGCCATATGGAATGCTGTAATTGCCGGGCGAGGAAATAGACATAAGACCTTAGTCGATCGCTTTGCTTATGCACATGGGGGAACGGGGCGTGTTTATGAATTAATGGCAGAAAAAATTGAGGGGCTTGGCGGTAAAATTTTGTTGGAAACTTCGGCTAAGGAGATTCTTTGCCATGAAAAAGAAGCGAAAGGAATTATTCTCAGTGATGGCACAAAGATGTTTTTCGATCATGTAATTAGCACCATGCCACTCTCATTGATGGTGCAAAGGTTACCCAATATTCCTGAATCAGTCAAAAATGCAGTTAAATCACTCACCTTTCGTAATACCATTTTGGTTTATTTGGAAATTTCTGACAAAAGCCTTTTCCCAGATAATTGGCTCTATATTCACTCACCTGATATTCTCTGCGGAAGGGTGACAAACTTCCGAAATTGGTCTCCAGATCTGGTTGGCAATTCAGATTCCACCATACTTTGTCTTGAGTATTGGTGTAACGCCGATGATAAAATGTGGAAATGGAGTGATAGTCAATTTATCGCAATGGCTGAACGAGAAATTCGTATGACAAAGCTCATTGGAGAAGCTAAAATCCTCAATGGCTATACTCATCGTATCAATCGTAGCTACCCTGTCTACAAGGCTGGATATCGCAGTGTGCTCAAGCCAATTACAAGATATTTAGATCAAGTTAAGGGGCTTACAGCAATTGGTCGGTACGGGTCATTCAAATACAATAACCAAGACCACAGTATTCTGATGGGGATTCTTGCTGCTGAAAACATCGGCGAAGGCCAATCACACGACCTCTGGCAAATCAATACAGATGACGAATATCAAGAGGAAGCTAGTATTGAGGAGCTGGGGTTGCAGGGTAATCTTCAGCAAGCAACTATATAAGGAAGTCCGATATTAAGCGAGATGGTATCAATCTTCAATTGATGAGAAAGTTAAGCCTCCTGCTCGGAAGGTCCCTGTTTTTAAAACTTGGCGGGAGCTTAATAAATTCAAATAACAGTTTATTAAGGGTCAGTAGATCTTTCGGATCTATATTCTAAGGTGCAAAAATGCTTGATCTGTATAGCAAATTTAATCGAAAAATAAATTCTGAGCAATATAAGCATATAAGCCATCAGGTAAAAAAAATTTGCAGCTATCTCAGGAGCAAAGTATAAAGTAACAACATGCGTGGGATTTCTATAAGAGTCCTACACCTGCATACAATAGTACTTAATCAGAGAAGATTATCCCTACAGACAGTTATTATATAAACCTCTTCTCCATCTTCGATTTAACTTGAGGAAGCTTGGTCTTGCCCAAGTCGATTGCAATCGAAGGTGGAAGTGGTATGCATTTCTTATCCGAAGAAATTTTAAATAGCGCCTTATCAAAGGATGCCATGACATAAAATTTTGCAATATTTGTCTACCGCCATAGTCTCTAAAATGTCATGGAATTAACAGATATAACAAGGTAGAATCAATGCATAAAATATTTGGAGTGGCCGCCCTTTTTGCTACCCTAATGCAAATACCCACGGCTTTATGTCAAGGCGATGAAGAAACCAATCTTAGCCCTGAACAGCAGAAAATATACAGCACATTTGAAGCTTTAGACTTTAAAAATGGAAAAATTGAGCTTAGCAATACGGTTGCTGATCTGAAAAAAGACTTTGTTTTTCTTAATCAGAAAGATGCAGGACAGTTTCTCACTAATATCTGGAACAATCCCCCTGGGTTTGATGGCATTGGTATGATATTTCCCGCCAGTAAGCACCCCTTAGCTAGCGATTCTTGGGCTATCGTCGTGACTTTTGAGGACTCAGGATATGTCAGTGATGAAGAAGCCGCCGAAATTGACTATGACGATCTTCTGGAAGAGATGCAGGAATCGACTAAAGAAAACAATAGTGAACGTGTCAGCTTAGGTTACGAGCCCATTACATTGGTGGGGTGGGCTGAAGAGCCGGCTTATAACAGTGCGTCAAAAAAACTCTATTGGGCGAAGGAGTTGGCGTTTGGAAAAACGAGTTCAGAAAATACATTGAACTACAATATACGAATCTTAGGGCGTAAGGGAGTGCTTAATCTCAATGTGGTGGGTTCCATGGGGCAACTGGAGGAGATAAGGGAGAGTCGTAGCAAAATATTGAACGCCATAAATTTTAAGCCAGGACACCGTTATGAAGACTTTGATCCTAGTTCGGACCATGTAGCAGAATATGGGTTAGCAGCCCTTATTGCTGGGGGAGCTTTGGCTAAAACCGGAATTTTGAAGTCGATCATTGCAGCAATATTTGCAGCAAAAAAACTATTGATTGTCGGTGTCGTGGGCATCTTAGGATTTCTATTCAAACTTTATCGCAAAGAGTCATAAGTGACTATCTATAGTTAATCATTTGATCTGTATAGATTGGTGCAGATCTTAGTCGGGAGGAAAACACATGAAAAAAATCGGTTTCTATTTATTTGTGGGTGGTTTGGGATCGTCGATTCTAAGTTTAATGGATCTTAATTTTAAGCTTCTATTATGGATTGATATGTGGGGAGAGACTACCGGGTGGATCATTCGCGGGGGATTAGCGGCCCTTGGATTATTATTAATGGTTGCTGGTAAAAGCCAGGCCGCCGCAGAAGCTCCCTTAAGCACATCGAAACCCACGGGGTCATGATATGATTCAGAAACAACTGGGTTTTAACCCAGTTGTGGTACTTATTTTAAGATAAGCATCAGGCTTTAACTAATGCCTTGCGCCATAGAATAAAGACAACTACAGCAAAACCGGTGAGGGATAATACTTCCCGTAATTGGTCTCCAAGTGAGAGCGATAAATCAAGATTCATACTTAGTATGACTGCGAGTAAAACTCCTGTTATAGCTTCTCCAGCTATGAGTCCTGAGCTTAGTAATACTCCTTGATCTTTAGCTTCATCAACTGTTGATCGCTTCTTATCAGCAAAAAATCTGATTAGACCACCAAGCAGCATGGGAACTGAAAGAGTGACAGGCAAATAGATGCCAACCGCAAGGGGCATCAGATAAAGGCGAAATTTAGAATTTTTCTTCTTTAATAGGGAGTCACAGATGAGAACTAAGACGCCAATGATCGCCCCTGTCACTATCATATTTGTTTCCAAGGCTTTATCACCAAAAATACCCTCAGCAATACTGGCAAATAGTGTAGCCTGGGGGGCTTTTAGAGAACCTTCAGCTGCTGTTCCGATACCAAACGCATTGTTGAGAAGGGTCAGAACGGGGGCAATGACAAACGCTGGGATCATGATGCCGATAATTTGCGCAATCTGTTGGCTACGGGGTGTTGCGCCCACCAGATAACCTGTTTTTAAATCTTGGGAGCAATCTGCAGAGGTACATGCTGCGCAGCAGACCACTGAGGCTACGCCAAGAGTGGCTAGAATAGCCGACTTCCCATCATATCCGAAGACTAAAAGTAGCCCCGAAACCACCAATAAGGCACAGATGGTCATCCCGGAAACCGGGTTATTTGAACTCCCCACTAAGCCAACAATATAACTTGATACTGCTACAAATAAGAAAGAAAGCAATGCCATAAAAATTGTCGTAAAGATGGTTAAACCAACGGACTCGAACATTCCTTTATAAATGGTAAACACTAGTGCTAGGTTCAATAGAAATAACCAACCAATGATCGAGGATGGAAGGTTTTTGTGGAGTCTATCTTCACTGTTTGTAGCTTTGGTCTTTTTGCCACGAATCTCATCAATGCCTTTAACGATGCCCTTACGCACCGTTACGATGGACCAAGCACCTCCCACTAACATAGCCCCAACACCGATATACCTAGTTTTGCTTGACCAAGTCGTCCAAGCTAATTCTGCTAAGTCAGTAGTTTGGCTGGCATCACCAAGAATGGGTAATGCCACAAGCCAGCCTATAGCGCCTCCTAAGAACACCAGAAAAGCGATTTCGATGTTTATAATATAGCCTACGGCTAGCAAGGCTGGAGACATGTCGGAACCAAAAAAACCCACTCTACCAAAAGCAGAAAAAGCTTTTTCAACACTTCCTTGAAATAACTTTAAACCGCCAACGAGAAACTTAAATACAAATCCTAAACCTAAACCAAAAAGAATGGTTTTGAATCCAGAAGATGCATCATTTCCACTCTCTAAAACTTGAGCGCAGGCGACGCCTTCCGGATAGATTAATTCATCATCTTCGACAATCAAAGCTCGCCGCAAAGGAATCATAAACAGAACACCCAGCAGTCCACCAGCCATAGCGATGAGCGTCGTAGGCCAGAAACGAAACTCAGTCCAAGCACCAACGATAACAAGGGCTGGGAGTGTGAAAATAACCCCTGCTGCTAAAGACTCACCGGCGGAAGCCATAGTCTGGATGATGTTGGTTTCTAATATGCTCCGCTTTTTGAAAAGGACTGTATATAAACCCATACCGATAACTGCAGCGGGAATGGAAGCTGATACAGTCATACCGGCGTATAGTCCCAGGTATACATTAGCAGCTGTCATAACGATGCCAATCAAAAGCCCGACCCCGATGGATGACGGGCTTAGTTCCTTCCTTTGATTCACGGGGGGATACTCCTATATAAAATCAACAGATACAATGGACCATGAAACGAGTTGCATGTTAGCTCTGATTTCTGTAGGTACAAAGGGATAACGAATCCAAGCTGCGGATAACTTAAAGAAATTTATTGCTTATGTCGAGAAAAAACCAGACAGAGTGCATGGTCCATATTGACCTTTAATGCTATGTCCACCGAATCGCGTATGGCAGAGACAATATTTGCTGTTGTTACCAAGGATCAAAATACAAACCTCTCTCAGGAGCTTATGCTGGAGGGGTCAGTTATCAACAAAAGTTATGTTGACGAAACAAAACATCTCGCATCTCTACTCTAAAAAATTAGTTAGCAAAACTTCTATGTAAGACATGGAGCAATGTGTTTTTATCTCTGTGCCATTAGACTTTTATTGCAGGATTTGTCATTAAAGCGAGTTCTAAAATAAGAGTCTATTCTGATGCCATAGGGGAAATAAAAATATTTCATTGTATTATGACCCCTTCCGAGCATTTATAAACAGTAGTTTGACTTTAGAATCCGGTGCGGAAGAGATAAGTAACGACAATAGAAAAGAACATACTTATGATAATTCTCCCCAGACACGGTAGGCTAACGACGGGACATTGTAGCATGCTTGGATAGAATATGATTTAGGTTCGCCAAGAACTATCAGCAAAATTTTTCTCGATCTTTATGATTTCGGATGGACACAATCCTTTACTCCTACTATGGGTCAGGTGGTCTGAATAATTATGACAGACAGCAATAGTGATGGCCATCAGTGGTTCAGTATTTATGAGTCGTGGATTTTCCAATGGTTCTTCGTGTTTCTTTTCCGGTATATTGCAGGGTCGTATTTTGTCTAGGACCCTTATTTCGGAGCTTTGCATTTGCATCCGGAGTTTGAAAGCTGCGGTGAAAGCATCATAAAGGGGGAACAGTTTGTATGACCCGCAGTCACAGTTTACTACCGCAGTACATGCAGAACATTGCTTCCAACTGATGCCCAGATTTTTGACATTGGGAGCATTGCCTAGAGCTTACACTAAGCTTTTCCGCATTGGCCAGTTCTACCGATACGATTCCTGTCGGTACAGCTAATATGGCATATCCGCAAATCATGATAAGAGCAGCAAGGAATTGACCTAGGTCGGTTTGAGGCACTAAATCTCCATAGCCTACAGTTGTCATTGTGACTATAGCCCAGTAGATAGACCTAGGTATACTGGTAAATCCGGAAGCTTCACCCTCCACCAGATACATAATAGCACCCATTATTAACACGAGTCCCAGCACAGCTCCCAAAAAAACTGTGATTTTGGGACGGCTGGCCTTGAGTGCTGCTAGGAGGGTATAAGCTTCCCCAGTATAGCGCGCTAATTTAAAAATTCGAAATACGCGGAGTAATCGAAGTCCGCGGATGACTAATAGGGAATGGCTTCCTGTGAAGTAGAGGCTAAGATAAGTGGGAATGATGGCCAGAAGGTCGACGATACCGAAAAAACTGTAGGCATACTTGATGGGGCGCTTTACACAAAATAAGCGAATGATATACTCGACGGTAAAAAAGCCAGTAAACAGCCATTCCACAAAACGTAATGCGGTTCCAAATCGTTGGCTCATGGAATTTACGCTCTCAATGAGGACAGCGCCAACACTGATTAGGATAGACCATAAAAGTACAACATCGAAAGCCTTACCTCCTGGGGTATCGGCCTCGAAAATGATAATATACAATCTGTGCCTGAGTGGGCCCAGACGACCTTGAGAGTCCGGTTTCATCTGATATCTCCAGGAAAAAATGGTTTAGGGCTGGGTAATTGACACTGCCTCACTCGTTCTACTTGCGAGTCAATTATACCTAAAGTCATTTTAAGAATTTCAAGGATTAAAGTCTAGATCTAGCCTATGGAGAAGGGCATAAAGAGCACATGTGGTGCAAAAAAGCATATGCCAAGGAGTTGTCACTTTAATCCGAATAGAGTCAATCTTAGAATTTTTGATCGTTCCGCTATTTTTTCAAAAACTAAGGGGGCGATAAGCCCCATCAACAGGCAAGCGATAAAAAGAAATTCAGTATTGTAGATACCTACTTTTTTTAACATGATTCTTGTGCCAGCAGCCGGAAAAACATGAAATAGATAGATCCCATAGGCATATCCTCCGAGATAAGCTAGCCATTTTATATGAAAGCGAAATTTAAATAGTAAGAAATTGCCACTTACGGCTATCATAATAGCTACAATTGAAAAACGCTGTATGGTGAAGTCAATTTTGTTAAATAAGACTAACTGTTGCAGACCAACAGATACAACAAATGCTATGATAAGGGGGTAACTTATCAGTTTACGCTGCAGTGGTTGCCAATGACAATTAAATCCATACCCAAGTATGAAATAAGGTAGAAGAAATAGATATCCATCGAAGCTAAAAAAACCGAGCTTGGGAATGAAGACGCTAGCAATAAAGGCTGAGATAAGGCAAACAAACCAGGTTTTGAAATTTTTCAGTAAGCCCAAAACCTCTAACCCGATGATAGTTATGAATACGGTGATAATAGCTTGAAGAAACCAAAAATGCTCAAATCCATAGAAATATATTTTCCAGATTTCCTGAAGCTCAACGTTTCTGTTAGTACCAGGTATAATCAAAAGAGCCATAAAGTGGATAGTGGATACTGTAATAAGTGGTAATAAAAGGCGTCGCAGCTTTCCTTTAAAAAATTTTATTATGGCATGTGATTGAACCGGGCGAAGAGCGTAAACAAATCCAGAAATAGCGGTAAAAAGAGGCATTCGGATGTATTCAAGGCTGTGATAGATATACCTATATAAGGAGTCATCAGAGACACTTAATCCTCGATCGGGAACGCTCCCAATCACATGACCCATGACCATGAGGATGATAGCAAGTCCCCGTAGTGTTTCGATGGATTGATCTTTTTTACTAGACATACTTATGTGTCCTTTTAGACCTCTATATTAGCTTAACTGCTCGGTACCATGGTTCTCTAGTTTATTTTTTCCAGACACATACTAGGTTTATTGTCAGCAGTTCTTCATCAGAAAATGCTTGCAATTCACCCTTAGATTTAATTTCTTTCAACTCATCAGCTAATTCATCCTGTGTTTCGTAGATAAATTCACAATTTGGAAGAGTTTTATTGAAAAGTTTTTCCCATTCTTTGAGACTTAGTTTATTGAGGTAGCAATTGGCGGTAACAGTGTGCTTATAATTCTCTCTCAGGTGAGGCCAGTAGGGTGGTTTAATATCCCAAGATGAAAAAATCTTTGCATCGTGAATACCGCTATGACTGGTATAAAGATGTAAGCTAATATAAACAACACCACCAGGCTTTACCAGTTTTTTAATTTCTTCAATAGCTTTAGCTGGGTTCTGTATATGTTCAAAAACCGAATATGAGTAAATAATATCGAAGGATTCCTCGGGTAAACCTGCATTTTCCGCATAGCCATTAATAAGCTGAATGCGATCACCTATTTTCTTTCCTAATTGGTTTTCGAGCATAGCAATAAATTTTCTGTCGCGACCAACTAGTTTTCTGAGCAAGGTTTTAAAAACTCTCAATAAAGAATTTTTTTGAAACATTTTAAAATAATCAGCTAATTTTGATTTATAGATAATGACATCAGTATCTAGCCCTGTGACATTATTTTCACTAGCCCAACAAAAAACGTAACGTAATTGTTGGCCAGGACCAATATCAAGCACCTCTAAATTTTCCAAAGGTTTGTCGATGTGTTTACTAATGCGCCTCTGGGTTGTACGATAGGTATCTACTGTCCATTTCACATATCTTTCATCAATTTTAAAAAGGTTTAATGTTAGAAAAAATATTTCTCTAATTCTTTGAAAAAGGCTGACCCGTGTTGAAGTGTATGAATACTTTACTGACTGAATCGGTTTATAATCTTGATTTTCAGTCTCTTTTTCTTTGGGAAGCGACATTTCATTCCTCTTGAAACATTTCTTAAGTAACTACAAAAAACAAAATCTCAGTTTCATGCCTAAGTGTGGTGCAAAGGTTGATCCTTTGTTCGTTCTTCGGTTAGCTATGTGAATAGTTAAACTTGGATAACTCTGATATTACAATCTAGTAAAATTTACATAACAAAAAAATAAAGAAAAGGTAGTCATGATTCGGGATAAAGGATCGGAGTTTGTTGTCAGAAACCGGCTTAGTTGAGTCTTAAGCGGATGGAGAAAATAAAGAGAATCTCATTATAAATAATTATTGGAAACGAAATCACTTAGTGTTTATTCTGGTGAGCCGATAGTCCAGCATCTGATAATTTGACTGGAGTGAAAGAAACAGTGATGGTTGTAAGAAGTTGTTTCTACTCGCTATTATGTAGTTTTTTGCATTTCACAGTAATTTTAGGTTATTCAGGAACACTTTTAGCCAATCCAGACCATGATGGCTGGGGAGTAAGTTGGGGAAAGTTTTTGGCTCCTGAAGAAATTACCGACTTTCAGGGAGATTTGGATACCATCGTCAATATAGAGCCAAGTGCAGCGGTATCAAATCCCAACCAATATCGGTATGCCACATTTTGGAGATATTTTCCAGATGATAACTCGACGTTGCAGTATGGACTTACCATTCCTAAAGTTAGAGCAGCTGTCAAGGTTTGGGTAAATGGTGAACTTATTTTACAGCGGGGAATGCCTGGGAAAAATGAAGAAAGCGAATCTATAGCTGTAGTTCCTAGTTTATTACCTTTAAAGAAGAATACTGAAGGCTACAATGTTGTTCTTCATGTGTCTGGATTTGCTTTTCGATGGATGGGACCTGTGACACCCATACTTTTTGGGGAATACAATCAGTTAAAGTTAGAAAAAGAACAAGCTCAATTTCGCGATACTTTCGTTCTAAGTTCAATACTTATTATGGCATTTTACCATTTTGCAATTTTTCTTCTTCGGCCCAGCAGACGTGAAGCACTATATTTTGCGGCATTTTGTGCCGGAGTCATAGGGATGACGACCATCAATGGTGGCGGAAAATTAATTTTTTATTTCTTTCCAAATACTCCAGTCGAGCTCTATTATCGACTTGACTTTATCTGTTTTCCTTCAGCTATTATTGCTCTTACTTATTTCTGTAAAAGCCTTTATCCTAAACAAATTTGGCAGCGCATGGTGCAAGTGAGCATTTGGAGTTCATCTATATTTGCTCTTACCGCTATGTTGGCTCCATTCCTTTGGATTGATGCTTTATTGCAACCATATCAAATAATAGTATTGTCTGGTGCTTGTGTTTATCTGACAAATATTACTCGTGCCGCATTACAAAAAGAACCTGATGCCTGGCTGTTCTTATCAGGATTTATAATTATAGTATTTGGTGGAGTTAATGATATATTAAAGACCAATGGTCTTGATCTGCCTACAGTATCTCACCTTACCCTGTTTGCATTTATATTTATACAATCAATAATACTTTCACTTAGATTTTCCCGGGCCTTTGATCGCTTGGAAGTAGCGGAAACAGAAATTAGGCAGCTTAATAGCAATCTAGAGATGAAAGTCCAAGAGCGTACGGCAACAATTCGTATGATTTTGGATCATGTAAAATCAGGTTTCATGCTGATTGATTCTTCACTAAAGCTTGAACCTGGATTTACTAAATCATGTGCAGAGATTCTTGGTCGTGATATTGAAGAAGGAGCGCTTTTCAGTAAACTTTTCGCTATTTCAGATCAAGAATCACATGCGTTAGACCTAAGCTTTGAACAAGTTTTTGAAGACTTTATGCCCGAAATGGTCACTTTAGGTCAGATACCAAGTCGGTTACCTGCTTCCGGTAAGATTATTCGTCTGCAGGCTTCAGTGATTCGCAATGGGGAAACCTCGGCTATAGAACATATTCTTATCACTCTCACCGATGCGACTGAACTAGCTAAAATGGAATCAGAAGTCAAGATTACGCAAAGTTTGCTTAAAATTCTTCAATCTTTAACTAATTTCAAATCCTTATTGGCTGAGACATTTGACGAGTTTGAACGCAGTAGCAATCTTTTGGAGCAGCAAGGGCAAAAAGATTTGAAGATGTTATTGCATACCATTAAAGGAAATTTTTCTTCTTATGGTCTGGATGAAATTGCTTGCTTAGCTCACGAAATTGAGGATCATGATGAAATCACACAAAATGACATAGAAAGACTCATACGTGCCACTGAAAACTTCCTTGATTTTCATAAGGATATTTTACGGATTGATCTTCACACCCTTAAGGAGCATGAATATATTTTGCGTGATCAACATTTTTCTCAGTTACTCACAGAGCTTGAGAAAGAGGGAGTCTCAGCATCTTTTATCAATAGGTGTAGAGTTTGGGTTGATCAGGTCAAAAAAGTGTCACTGCGCGACCTTTTAGGACCCGTTGAGAAAAGTGTTGAACGTATCGCCGACAGCATTGGTAAAAGAGCAATATTGCACTTTGAAGGAGATCATGTTTTGGTGGATAGGGATAGTTGTCAAGTGCTCATTCATAGTCTCATTCATGTCATTCGAAACAGTTTGGATCATGGTCTCGAAAGTCCTTCTGAACGAGGAGACAAGTCAGAGAATGGACAGTTATTTATAAAGGCCTGGCATGCTGATGCTAAATTGCACATTGATATTGGCGATGATGGCCGTGGTATGGATCCCGAACGACTACGCTCTGTAGCTGTTACCAAGGGAGTGATTACTCCGGAAGAGGCTGCAACTCTTAGCGATGAAGATAGCTACTATCTCATCTTTCGACCAGGTTTTTCCACAGCAGAGGAGGTTTCATCTCTTTCAGGTCGTGGAGTGGGAATGTCCGCAGTTTATGATGCTGTCTTAAGCTTGCAAGGTGAGCTGAAGATAGCGAGTGAACTTGGAAAAGGGGTATGCTTTCACATATCCATTCCCGAACATCAGGATAAGGAAGAGCAGAACATAAAGCAGCTGGCGTCTTAGTTGTTGGTCGTTTTGTCCTCTTCCTCTTTTCCTTGCTAATTTTTAGCACCCTTTGCTAAAAAACGGGAAACTACCTAGTTAAATTGACGGCGTTGAAAAGTTAAATAACTGTATTTATTATTAAGAGATTAAAGGCATAGTTGTTGCTTATCATCTCATACTACGGATCATATTAAGACTGTGAGTATAGAACGATGAGCAAAATTTTTGCATTACCCAACACTACGATGCCAACGTCATTTGATCCTCTTGAGCTGGATAACTTCCATAATTACTTTTCTGGACAAATGCTTTACTTAGCTCCTATCCAAATAAATTCCAGGGGGGCTTTATATAGTATCCTATTGGAGAAATTCGTCTACGATAGTAGATATAAGCAGCTTGCGTTAAGGCTGCGGGAGGGTCTAAAATTCTCCAATGGCTCTCCCATATATGCTCGGGACATCACATTAGCCATTTTAAGAATGGCAAAGGTTCGGCCTGACTTTGCTTTTATCCCGGATATTATTGGCATTGAGGAATGGAGTTTCGCGGGAGCTTCTCTGAAGTTTCTCCCACAAGGTATACAAGTCAAGGGAAGAGACATTACTATCCGGTTGGGATGTGCAAGAAAAAATCCTCTTTATTGCTTAGCACTTAATGTGTTTGCTGTCGTTCCTTTGGAAAGCTGTCATTTGGAAACATCTCACCTGAATTGTCGGATTCCACCCTCAAGTGGTCCCTATATTATGGCAAAGAGAGGGGAAGATTTTATAGAATTCACCAAGAATCCATTCTTCCCTTTGGCTCATTATCCGCAACAGATTAAGTTTGATTATCCAAAGCTGGGTTATAATCAGTATTTATTAGAACATTGTGTGGATGAAGCAGTTCTGTTTTCCCATGAAATGGCTTTGAATAAAGCCTTGATCAACAGCGATGATCTTGCTAGCTTTCATATCGATAGTTTACCCAAGTCATGGTTTAGTGCCTTCATATTGAATGCGACTAGGCAACCGTTTGATGATCCATTATGCCGTCAGTGGTTTAGAGATGTTTTCTATAGTGAGTTTTGCTCGCAAAAACACATCAATATTGTAAGCACTCAGAACCTTTTTCCAGGGTCGCTGATGGGTTCAGGGCAAGCCTCAAAAAGGGATAGCTACAATGAGCTGGAGGTGAGTACCTTTGTCAAACAAATCAACAGGAAAGGATTAAATCTAATCTATCGCAATGCCGACTTGTTATTTCCCATCGGGGAGGTACTAGTAAGCATGGCAAAGAAATATAATTTGAAATTAAACAAACCTATTAAAGATTTGCATGGTGACTTTAGAGAGTGGGATTTGCAGCCTTTCAACTCTGGATTTAGCCTTCTAGATCCTATTGCAGATATTAAAATACTGTTCACAAAGGGGGTGCATTCTGCTTTGCAGGGGGTCGTCTATGATAAGGTCGTAGCAGATCTTGCTAATAGCTTTGGTCCAAGTCGACACCGAAATAGGGACATTGTCCATAGTCTTAATAAAAAGCTCTATCAAGACGCTATTTTGAATAGCTATTGCCATTGGAGTTATATTTATATGAGATTAAAAAAATATCGGAAACTTGCGTATATTTCTGATGCTGTATCTATGCCTTATCCCTGGGAGGTTTTCAATGATCCTGGAACTGGACGGTAATTCCTAATGAGATGGGAGTGCTTATGAATAATGACAGAAGAATCCGATCTAGGGGCTATAGCGCCCCAACGAACGAATTCGGTTATGGCGACGGATTACTGAGCGCTTCTCCATGTACCATCAGCTGTTCCTGTATCGCTAAAGCTGTAGCTTCCAGAAAATTTATCTTGCTCATCAAAGATCCATTCAATCCAGCCACTGCTGTTGCCTACTTGCCAGTATGCTGAAACATATTTACCATTGAGGGCACCGTCTACAATATTACCGCAGGCGCATCCAGCAGAGCAGCCATGGTCACAGGAACGATTATGGCATTGGTGATTCCAACGATTACCATAGCGGTAGAAACCTTGAAAGCCATCTGTTGTCCGTGCTAGGCAAACGGTGGCATTAACCGAGCTTCCATTAACGGAGTAACGTGTTCTTATCGGGTGGGTAAAAATATCAAGATCATTACGCTCATTTAAGTCTAGAATGCCGATAGGCTGCTCTTCAACTAAAGAATCATTTACAAGAGAAACAGCCAATCTGAAAGAGACTGGGTTTCTATAGATTCTACTTAAGGCTTCATTTTGGGCGACAACGTCTAGTACTTGAATCCCTCCAGGTTTAAAGGCTATCGTGCAAACTGGTGATTCGAGAGAACCTGTACAGGTGCCTTTAGCCCTTGTTCCTTCGAATGATCGCATCCCATCTTTCTCCCTTATTTTTTTCATTTGGAAATGATCTTCCATTCCTGTCATGGATTCAGGGATTGTGTAAGTAATAGTATGGTTAGAGTTATCAACTTCAGCATCTAACTGGTGAGTCGCAAATGGTTCAAGGGCGGGGTCTTCTGTTGGAATCCTGTATTCTGCTGCAGAAGCTAGGCTACAGCATATTAATAAGAATGTCGATAGCGCAATATTAGTTTTCATAAT
>JBNKNM010000025.1:0-18037 GCA_050293845.1 Pseudobacteriovorax sp.
ATACCCGCCGCGCCCAACTCAGTATTTCCGAGCTAGGATTAATATCCCGCATATCTGCGCCTTGGTCAAGGTAATTTTTACCCTATTTTATTTTATTTTTAGGGTAATTTTTGTTTGACTCTTTAGGTCCAGCGCCATACCATTAGAAACATCAGAGAGGCTAGTCTCTCCTACCTTCCAAATCCCACAGGGGAAAGGAGTTTTAATGAGTCTTGAAAATTATATAGCCCGACGAATCACCGAAAAAATCGACGAACACCTAACCTGCATTGCTCGACGCATCGCAAACAAGGTTAACGAAGACCTAGAGGACAAAGTCTCTGAGGCACTTGAGAGAGCGGTCGAAAAAGAACTAGAAGACTATCCGATCAGCAACAGATTCAAAGACGAAATTGACGAACTTTTAACGTCAACCATTAAAGATCAGGTAAACAAAACAATCAATATTTGGAACGATTAAAGTCCCACAGGGGAAAGGATTTATCATGTCTAATCAAAATTCAATTAAGCCGATGCAACTAAAAGCCAGACAAGAAAACGATATCGAGAGGTATCTCTCTAACCCACTCTATGCCATGCAAGAAAAGTACGATGGGGAGCGACTAATGATCTATATAGCACGACAAAACGAGGTATATTCCTACAACAAAAGAGGGGATCTTATTGCCAATAGCCCTATCATTACTGGCTCAGTTAAAAAAATAAACCTAGCGCCAATCGACTATCACATAAGCCTAGATGGCGAGTTTGTGAAGGATAAATTTTTTGTTTTCGACATGATCACAGACTTAAACCGTAAACATTCCTACGAGGAACGTTATTCGCTCTTAAGAAACTTCATTTACAAACACAACCCTGACAACATTGTGCATGTTCCTAACATCAAAGGCGAGAAGGTTAAGCGCGCTTTCCTTAATAATCTTCACGAAAGAAGATGCGAGGGTGCAGTATTTAAAAGAACGGACTCCCTTTACCGGCCAGCAAAACGATGCGAGGACCAAGTAAAAATCAAGTTCTATCAAACATGCTCGGTGATCTGCTTAGGTCAAGGAAGGGGCAAATCTGTTCGTATGGGAATGATGAATAGCGGCGAGATAATAGAAGTCGGCGCTGTCTCAATCGAGAAAGGACCAAAGCCGCAGGAGGGCGATATCATCGAAGTAAAGTACCTTTACGCCTACCAGGGAGGAAGCCTATACCAGCCTATCTACCTGAAGACTAGGACGGATGTAATCGCTTCTGAATGCCTCACAGACCAGCTAGTCTACAAACAATAAGGGAAGGGCAGCACGGAGGCTGCCTATTTTTGTACTCGCTCCCAGCTAATATAACGTTATATTAGCTGGTCACTTTTTTGGCCGGACCCCCACGCTCTCGTGGACCTAAAGGGGCTAGTACCCTACCCGCCGGGGCTTGATACCCGCCGCGCCCAACTCAGTATTTCCGAGCTAGGAATAATATCCCGCATATCCGCGTATTAGTCAATGTAATTTTTACCATTATTTTTGTGTTTTTTAGGGTAAATTTTGTTTGACATCTCGGACCCAGTACCATATATTAAAAACATCGGAAGGGGATACAAACCCCACAACCTAAGTCCCACAGGGGAAGAAAGGAATCGTTATGAACTTTTACGAGGAAAAAAAAGCGGCGCGCAAAGAACGTTACGAGCGCTATGCTGAAAACGCAGACAAGAGAAGCCAAGAAGCCTATGAAAAAGCAAGGCATATATCTAGCTATATCCCGCCCGGACAACCAATTTTAGTAGGGCACCACTCCGAAAAGCGACACCGAGCTGATATAAGTCGAATTGATAATCAAATGAGAACCTCTATCAATGAGCAGAAAAAGTCAGAATATTGGGCTGACAGGGCGGCATCCGTTGAAACTAACATTCAAATTGATTCCGACGACCCTGACGCTATTACGAAGCTTAAAGATAAAATAGAGAGCCTTTTGATCGAAAATCAAAAATGCAAAGAGGTGAATAAGCGGTTAGGCAAGTTTAAAACATGGGAAATTTTACAAAAAAGTGGTGAAGAGGATCTAATCAAATATGTCGAAAGAAAAAGAGGTTATTACGCGTCACCATCTAATATGTTGCGTGATTTTTACCTTGATACCTCTCGCAATACCCGCGAAATTAGGCGCTTAAAGGAACGTATTGAAGGATTGCAACGGACAAAACTGATTCAAGATTTTTCAATTGGTGAAATAGATTTCAAGGTGATTGATGGACAAATCAGGGTTTACTTTCCAGGCATCCCAAGCGAATCAACAAGATTAGCATTAAAAAAGACTTTCCAACTAAAATTCAGCCGCTACTCCAAAGCCTGGGTGAGAAAACTAACGCCGTCCATATCGGGATTCTACATTAATGAACTGAGAAAATGCTTATCGGCATCTATCGAAAGCACAAATAATTAAGACCTATCGCGATCTATGGGGGCTGTCCTCATAGATTTTTATTAAACCTTTCAAATCCCACAGGGGAAGAAAAGGAACCCGTTATGACTGTTTTTTCAAGGAACTATCGCCGAATCGAGAAGTTATTAAAAGCTGACTTCTCAAGTGAATGCCCAAGTTATGTGAAGTTTACCGCTGGCAGCTCGTTTATGCCGCTAACAGTTGAGGTCATCAACAAGGAGGCAGATTGGTTTGACCTCGCCATAGCTCACTACTTCGAGCAAAACGGCGACCTAGTTCAAGACCCCGAAATGGTGGTGCGTGTGTTTCCAAAGCTGGGTGTTGCGGAAGCTAAATCCTTTCAAAATCCATTCGGACCTGTCGTACCGGTGTACAAGTACGAAGACGGCAAAACCCTGGTCAGCCCCTCCCAAAAGCGGGAGCAAAACAGCTTCTTAGAGTTCTGGCTTAAGAACATAAAAGCCCAAGGCTACCAGGAAGCCACAAGGCATTAACCCTTAAATCCCAAGGGGGCTAGACTCCCTTGTCTTGCAACCAACTATGGAGGACACCTTGCGGAAATTAACCAATTCAGAAATAACAAGTCTAGCGTCTCACTATGCCATAGATAAAGGATTGAAAGGAACAGCAGTAGAGGAAAAGATCTTAAAAGAGTGTACGACTATTGCCATTGACAGCTACCAGAGCGATACACCTGGATATAGCGGCACGCTATATCTGGTGATTGGCTCCGGTGGTCCTGAGCTTTACCAACTCTTTGATAAGAACTTTTCTCCCATCGAACAAGATGTAATAGTGCGTGATTTTTAACATAAGAATTTACATAAACATTTGTTTTTATTAGTTCTTAGATAAAAAAATAAAGTAATTTTTACCCTTTTAAAATTTGATATCAGGGTAAAAATTACCTTGACCAATACGCGGATATGCGGGATATTATTCCTAGCTCGGAAATACTGAGTTGGGCGCGGCGGGTATCAAGCCCCGGCGGGTAGGGTACTAGCCCCTTAAGGTCCACGAGAGCGCGGGGGTCCGACCAAAAAAAGAAAAGGAAATCAAAAAATGAAAGAAGTCAAAAAACCATACGCCATGCCAAAGATCCCTCAAAACCTGGAGGGGAAAACCAAAAAGGATCTGCACGGTAAAGACCTAGATACCTATAAAAATTGGATGAAACAGTGCGGATTGTGGCTCGAAGATCTGAGAATTGCGGCGGGCCTAGTCTTTCCTGAAGGCATCCAATCTACGGCTCCAGAGAAAAGAAAGTGGGAATACACCCAGGCAAGCGACCTAGTCTTTCTTTCCCATCATTCATGGGAGAAATTCGAGAAAGGTCAAAACCCTATCCCGCCTGGGATTGCTGAATATTTCTGTTTTAAGGTTGGGGAACCCGTGGAGGATTGGTGTGGATGGAAGCCAAGATTTGCCCCTGGCACAGAATCCAGGGCCATGAAAGTATTAAGGCGGGAAGCTCTCATGGCGTTAGTGACAAAGCTTGACGCTGAAATTGGAGACTAAGTAGCATTCCAATAATTTGATTTTTTGTGGGGTTTCTTAGCCTTTTTCTTTTTGACTGGCTTGTCGGCTGGCGCTAGGGCTTCGTCCATGTCGTCCCAAACTTTCTTAGACCATTTGTGAGCTCCAATAGAGTAATAGGCGGAGAAGGCCATGCACACGTTGTCCAAGACTTCGTTATTCGGGTAAAGCTTATGCCACTCAAACTTTACGTGGCCGGTTGCGAGCTTGATACCAATGCAAGCCTCGGACGTTAGCTGCTTGAAAAATTCTTCAGAGAGTTGAGGGAAATGGATGAACCCTTTTGGGTATCCCTTATTTTTTCGCTCTTTCTCTGTGGGATTTTTCAGCCTAAGCTTGCCGTAGATTTCACTCTTCAGATAACCTGATCCCATTCCCCAAAGCCGTACACCCTTTTTGATAGTTTTACCCCTGATCGTTATATCAAGAGCCTTGGGAGTTGTGATAGGAGCCTCAAGGCTACGACCTTTCACCCCCATCACTAAGCGACTTTGCTTGGTTCGTATCCATTCGTAGACTCGACTGGAAATGTAGCCAGTGTCAATGGCTACCCTGCGAATCTTAAGCGTGTTACCGGATTCATGAGGCCAGTCATGGTCCAGAAGCCTATCAAGATCGTTCCAAACCTCGTCCTCAAGGGGATTGCCATCGAGAACGACATGATCCACAACATAAACTTGGTCCCGGGAATAGCCGAGAATGGTGGCCTCAAGTCTAGTTTTTTGGACATCGATGCCGCAGCAAAGAAGACTTGCGGCTTGTGGGACGGTCCCTGGCTT
Source organism: Pseudobacteriovorax sp. (assembly GCA_050293845.1). GTDB lineage: Bacteria > Bdellovibrionota_B > Oligoflexia > Oligoflexales > Oligoflexaceae > DT-89. Next base: position 4,743 of record JBNKNM010000025.1, read on the forward strand.
ATAGGAAGATCGCCTGTGGTATAGTTGACGCCAATCGGGAACGTCATCACCTTTATATTGGTAAGATAAACCCAAAGAAGTGTTGACCCAAACCTTATAAAGCTCAATGTCATGACGACATTCGAGAAAGTCGGATACAATCTCACCCCATTTTTTCCAGGGGCTATACATCTCATTTAGGTGAAAGCCGACTATTTTACGCTCGGGATAGGTAGCAATCCACTCCCCCGCCTCAAGCATTGCCATCTTGTCTTTTTCAGCAATCAAGGTTTTACAGGAAACACACTGATATTTAGCTGTATGTGGCAAATGCTCGCCGTCTTCATCCTTCTCCCAGATGACGTTTTCCCAAACAAAGGTCTGCCTATGTCCGCAATGCGGGCAGGGAACAAAGTAGTGGCGCTGGTCGGAGTCCAGAAACGCTTTTTCGATTCGTGATCCACCCTCGCCCTCGATGTATTTCAGACCAGGAGTCGAAACAAAAATGTGCTTGCGGTTGTAGTATGTGGTTGTTCGTTTTTTAGCTAGGTTTAACGGGTCGCCTTCTTTACCGGCCGATGCTGGATACCTGTCAATTTCGTCAGCAAGTAGTATTCGGATTGGGCGACTTGCCAGAGCTGATGGACTGTTACTGCCAGCGATTGTCAGATGCCCACCAGCAAATTGCTTGTGCATGACTGAGCTAGACTTGCCAATTACATCTTTAAGTACCGGAGAGTCCCGAACCATCGGCGACACTCTATCTTTTGAGAACGTTTTCCCCATGTCCAAGGTCGGTTGGATGCACAAAATCGGGCTGGGGTCATTGGCAACATAGTAGGCCAGCACAGCGAGAACAACGGTGGTCTTCCCAATTTGGGCGCTCGTCATTATCACTACTGTCTCAACGCCTTTCTCATTAATGGCATCAAGCATTCCTTTTTGATATGGAGCTCGGATTGTTTTATATAGCCCCGGTTCAGCGGATGCCTCCGCAGAGAGGTACATGGATTTTTCGGCAAACTCGGAGACTTTAAGCTGCGGGGGCGGCTTGAAAACTGATTGGATTTTTACGAGTGAGGAGAAAAAATTGGCTCTAAGACGCTGTACTAGCGTATGTGGAATCTGTTTGTCCATTTGAAAGCTCCGCAAGGGCCTCCAGAATGAAAGGTCGAAGATTATGTTCCGCTTCTTCTGGAGTCGTTAGTTCAAGTAGGTGGGGGGCGGCTTTTACAGGGATTGATAGAAGTTTGGCGCGCACGGCACCAACTAGGTTGGACCATTCTTTTTCGACCAGGTCGGCAGGTAGCAACGTCTCAACCTTCCTGAGATAGTCGATCTGCTTTTCGTCAGCCTGCATGGCTGCAAGCCGAGCGCGTTCTTTATTGAGGTCATATTGGACTTGAGCGTCATTAGAAGAGAAGACCCTAGCAATGGCAGCACGGGCCTCATAAAATTTGGAGCGCCCCCTTGTTTTGACCGGCTCCAAGTCACCAAGGCGCTTTTTGATAGTCCTGAAGTTCCGACCAGTTAAATACTCGAGATCCGATGCTGTTAAAAATTTCACATCTGAGTCGGTTTGGGGGGTGTTTGTATCCTGCATAGATACCTCCGAATACAGTTTGCATGCCGTCAAATACTTGTTATCACTGTGTTTTTCTAAGTTGTATGCTCCGCCGATCTGAGAGGTAGGTCAAAAAAGTCGGCAGCGGTCTCCCCCCGCCCGGGACGGGCGTCAAAAGGGACCCAAAAAATCTAAAAGATTTTAGTGGGTTGTTATGTCAGCGCTATACTTACACGTATGGGTGGTGTGTCGTATAGACTTCTATTATTCTCTTATTTAATCGCAGTAGCAGTCACAAGAAGAAGACGACCCCGAATCATAGTCATAGTTATGGCAGGATTCTCCTGGATCGTAGTCATTATATAAGGCTTGCTCCAAGGTAGATTCCATGAATTCATCCATTGGCTTTGCCTTGCTACACTTCTTGGGCTTTTTGACTCTAGACATAATTACACCTTTCGCAGTTGATATATGATATCAATTATATCATTGGTATCATATTGATATTATTTGATATATTTATATATCAAATATGAAAAGTAGAGGAAGCATTAGCCTCCTCTACTCCGAGACTGCATCATGCAGTTTCGTTACCCTTTAAATGCGGCAAGAATTTTCTGCACCACATCAAGAGCCTGCTTGCTGAGAGTGAAACCCTCCACAATGTCAATGTCCTTTATTTCTTCTGGGACAAGTTGGACTCCTTCGATTGCGTCTCCGAGTTTTTTTCGGAACGACGGATCTTCGAAGATTTTAAGCGCATCCCAGATGCTAAGGCCGTCACCAGCCACTTCTTTACCCAAGGCCACACCCAGGGTTTCAATAAAGGCCAAAATTTGCTGAGTTTCATTAATACCCGACATAGATCGTCTCCCATGAAAACTAGTTCCCCCTTGTCATTGGAGGGTTAATAAAAATTTGGAAGGGTGCGCTTTAGAGGTGAAATTTAGGCCACAGAGGGGATAGGTGGATTCGAAAGGTCAGAATTAAGAGGACGGAGGCCTGCTAGATATTCGAACGCCGTCTGCGCCTGTAGTGGTACCACTGCATTACCGAGGGACTTAAGACTGTCCATCCGATAGGGAATCCCATGAGCCATTCGACCCACCTGGGGCTCAATCTGCCACGGGTTTTCTGGGGGTCTTGCACAGTAGGAAAAAGGAAAATCGCCGTCTCTAGACCTAGAGAATGGCTTTTTCCTGATTTTTTTCTGATTCCCTGAGTTGCTTTTGCTGGTATTTCTCCAATACTGTCTAGGGGTGTTGCTCCTCTCTGCCTTGCCATTGGAGTAGGCCAGTAGAAACCAGCGGTTTCTCGTGTGGTGGGCACCCATTTTTTTAGCGGATAGACACATCCATCTTGCATCATAGCTGTTGTCGGTAAGCGTTTTGGCAACTTGTGACAGTCCGCGACTTGCGATTCCTGGCACGTTTTCGAGGAAAATGAATGGCGCCTTAGTTTCACATGCGATTCGGATGATTTCAAAAAAAAGTCCTGAACGCTCGCCTCCCAAGCCTTTACCATGTCCTGCAACCGAAAGGTCTTGGCAGGGGAATCCTCCGACGATGATATCGACCTCTCCGGATAGCTTGGTTCCATCAAGTTTTGTAACATCTCGGAAAATTCCGGCTTTGGGCAATGATCCGTCGAGAATTCTTGATGCAAGAACGGCCCGAGCATAAGGCTCCTTTTCACAGTAATAGAGGGGTTTACAATAGTTTTCGAGCGCAAGGGTAAGTCCTCCGATACCTGAGAATAGGTCTAATGAGTTAAGCATGGTGGGTTCTCGTTTTTTATTGGGGTGTAAAAAACGGAAGGGGTTGCACTATATTTTAAGGTTCCCGCCCTTAGCAAGTTCCTTATCAATTCTTTTTTTCACTTCAACGTCCCAAACTTCTGCCATCTTATTAGTGGCAGCTTTTTCCATAGCAGCCTGGGTCTTCTTACGTTTAAGTACATTGAAAACTGAGGAAAGTCGCTGTATAGCAAGCTTTTCTTTTTTGGGGTTATTGGGGCTTTTCGTTCCCTTGATACGACGAAAAACATGAGTGGCATTGTTGGCTTTGGCAACAAAACGAGTTCTAAAAGTGGTCGGTGAGCCACGTTTCCCAACCTTGACAGCGACTTTATCTCGCTGCTTAACCTTAATGCCCTTCTGCTTTTTGGGCACCTGGTCGCCCGAGTTCATAAATTTTATAAGACCTAGTTGTTTGTCTCTAGCCTTGATTTTAGCTGGAATTTTTTGATCAATGCCACCGATACCGCGAATAGGATCTTTTTCAAGTTGGGTATTGATTGGTGGACGCTTCAATGGTGATTCGCTGTCACCCTTGGTTGGTAAGTTATAGCGATTACGAAGCTCCCCTTTGGCAACTTTATTAGCTGCGCCAAGAGCCTTATTCAAAGATACTCTAAGCGATTGTTTAAGCACTTTTGATTCTAGCTTGTTCATGAGGTCTGGAAATTTTTTATCAAACTCAATGAATGGCATTTCATTTCACACTATGTAAAAACAGCAAGCAACACGCCCACCGCCAAGATTACACTTAACTATTGAGATTATTTAGGATCTGCAAAAAATAGAAACTTGCAGTAACTTGGAATTTGCTATGGTAGGTCTGGAGTTAGCAGAAAGAGGGATTCCAACCTGAATTCATTCAAATCAGTGACGCACTGTTTAATTCTTTCAGACGTATGATGAATTTCTTGTCAGAGATGGAATCCGAGTCTTAGTTCTGAAAACTCCAGACCAGCGGCCCTCCCATATTGAACACTATCAAAACGGATATAATTTGGGATTAGCAGTGGCGCACATTTTTTGAGAGATGAGAACCAAGGTGCTAAAGTGGCTGTAGTGTAGGAGTCCTTTCAAGGCACTAACGGATTTTTTTAAATTTTAGCTCGTAATTTATTGCTGTCATTATCTCGCACAGCACTTTAATGGTAAAATTGGCCTTGTTATTCATAAGATTACTAATGTGAGCCTTTCTTATTTTTTTTTCTAAACAGAATGCTTCAATTGACCCATACTTTTGGGATTCTTCCCTTACGCGAACTTTAAGTTCCTCCATGAATTCAATAGCTTTCACCACGTTTCTCCAAAATTTTAAAATTGCGATATTTTACGGAGTTTACATATGAAATTAAAGTGTATATTAGTTTAATATATTTGACTCTTATATTTGACCTTTATAAATTTTACGGAGGAAAAGGAAAAATGGAAGATTTAGAAGCAGCAATTGATACTTGCTGGGCTATATGCTTTGAAAAGCTTGTAGAGTTTGAAGAGAAGCGAGAAGCTGGTGAAGAAGTTAGCGATAAAATAAACAACTTAAATCTAATTTACCCTCATTTGCTCTATTCCTATAAAACTTTAAAAAGGAGGAACAATGGGTAGAATGTACTCCGAAGCAAATAAGAATGTGGATAAACCTGTAGCTGTTAAGGTTCAAACAACTTTATGTGGGGCTGTTAAAATTGTTTCTCATGGTGACTGTATCTATCTCATTCTGTCTCGTAATGCTACGGGCATATCCATCGAAAACATTGCTCAACGGCTTAAAGCGGCATTTGCGGGAAATTGGTATCCCTCCCCCTAAGTTAGATGGTTTTTTCTTACAGTCTATTGCTTTAGCTAAGGCTAGCATCGCACTAGGTGCGATGATGCCTGTTTTCTTCGATTTTTTAAACACGGGAGGAGCCTTTTTTTTAGTAGTCATTTGATTTACGCCGCCGAATCGGAGTCCTCTTCGTCTCCATTGAGACTGAGAAAACGACTAAAGTTTCCATTAGTAGTACACTCAATTATTATAGCTTGTTTACCTGCATTTTTCGCAGTTTCGTAGTCATCAAGAGCCTTGTCGATCTTCTGAAGAGTTTCCCAGCTAGGCTTATAAACTCCTGACCACCAGCGTTGAATGGTTGTGCGATGCACACCTGAGATTTGATAAAGTTGTTGCATAGTAATGCCGACTTTTTGGCATCTTTTTTGAAAGTGTTCCTTGATCGATTGCGGGTCGAAATAACCTTTTTTTTCCATAAAATTCCTCACTTAATTTGTGGCTGTTCATCATTCTCCTTCTTGAATGAATGTAAAATTTTTCGATAAAGCCTTGACTATGCGTGAGGATTTTTTGCAAAGTTAAGTGTGTCACACCTGTGTGCAAATCGTCACGCAGTGCGGCTGGAATAAGTTGATCTAGAGAGAATTGCTAGGTCTTTTTAGTTCTTCTTATTCCGCCCTACTTACCTACCTTAATCAAATTTCGACCAGTGGGTCAAGTGCCGACAAACGCATGAATCACTTGTCATAAAAGGACTTTTGGTTCAATTTTTGAGTTTTTTGAACCAAAAAAAACAAGATGTCAAAGTTAACTATTTAAATTTACAGTATGTTATATTTTTTTAATAAAAACGGTACTGTAAGGCAATTTTTTTCAACTTTTTAAGAATTGGAAAAGATTCTTAACAAAACTTACCACCCACTTTTTGCAATATACATTTTTTGTTTATGTCCTCCTGAACAGGAGGGTAATATTGTCTAGCAAAGGTGGCATATGTCTAGCGATTTAAATCAAATAAAAGAAATTATTAACTGCTTCCTTAAAACACACCAAATGAGCATTCGCGAGTTCTGCCGAAAAGTGAATATATCCAGATCTTCAATGCACTATTTAATGAATGGCAGCACTAGGAATCCACAAACAGATACCCTATACAGGATATTTAAGGTAATAGCTGGTGGCGATGAAAAGCTTACTCTTGACTTAATTAAACGCTTTAAACCTGATCAGTATTCTAAACTCGAACCATTCTTGAACAATATCGAGGACTCTCAGTATCTTTCAAAATTCAGGGGAAATGCCCTTGCTATTATGATTCTCAACAATCTTTCGTGTAAACCACGTTCGAAGCGATACATTAATTGTCATTATGGACCTCAAGGGTTAGATATGCTTCATCTTTTAATTAAAGATGAAGCCATAGTGCGCTACAAACGAGAGTTGTATCGAACAAAAATTAAAGATCTGAGTACAACATCCACCCACATTATAATTGATCAAATGAAGGCAAGTCTTCATCTGTTCAACCTTGATAATGTGCTAACCGATCTAGCCTCACTCGCCTACATTACAGGTGAGATACCTCTTTCCGAGCTTCCAGAAATAAAAAACGACATCACTCAACTATGCAATAAACTCATCCGTATTGTGAAAAAGCCAAAAGAGCATGACGAAGAATCAAAACCAATGTTTTTTAGCTTTTCTTATAACACCCTAACCCCTTCAAGAGGATTCCATTCACTAGACAAGAATGATTTCTGACATCAACCGTCAGGAGGAGTCCTCCATAAGCAGTTTTTCTTCGAGCTGCTTAAACTTTCGTAGCAATCTCTTACCATCTTCACAAATGTCTGCGTCTGGGAACGGCCACCTCGATCTATTTAAAATATGAGAGAAACCAAGGCGCAGACTGGTGGCCTTAGCCTTCATTCTGAAGGCAGCCAAGACAATGTTACCCCAATTTTTTACGTGGCTTGTATTGGCGATTTGAGCCTCAGAAAGGTATGTAGTATTTTGGCGCGCCATGGTTTCCCCCGCACCCCCTTCCCTATCCTTGCATACCTCGGAGTTTTCCTGTGAACGGTCGCTGGGGGCGAGGATGGGCACAAGACCGTGGACAACCTGTGGAGAGCAAAGCTCACCACTAGGATTGCCCACCGCCTTGCACACAACCTCGTCCTCGCTAGTGCTCGGCAAACCCCCATCTTCCCTGAGTAACCCCGTCACTACGGGTTTTTTACATGGGATTTTCTCGGGCTGTCTCGAAATAGGTTTATTAAGATCCTTATTGAAAGTCTCTCTGCCCTCCCCACAGCCATCTAATTCCGAACTGCAATAAACCTTCTTGGGATTTAGGGGAATTTCTAACTCGCTTTTGCTTCGCAAAACCAAGTTAGAAGATCCCTCAATCGGTTTTTCAGGGTTTAGGAAGTGGGGTAGAATCTCTGGATGAATCTCGTCTGCCTTTGGTTCTCTTTTATAGATACATCGAACTTTGGAGAGTAGTTCACTTGCTTGACAGTTGCGTGAAGATTCATGACCAGGGATGCGCTCTACAACCCTCAGCATCCATTGATAAGCCGAGGCACGATCAATTCCAGCATACTTGAGATATACAATGGCCTGGCCTAGCCAACGGTATCTCTGACCATCCTCGACGTCTTCGGGCGCACAAAGCTTGAAGGACTTACTAGAGGTCTTGGGGCTCTCAAGCTCTGCATAAGCCAATCCTAGAGCCTCTGAGGCCATGTCGATAGTAATAGTCCAATCACCATGATTGGCATCGACGGTGATTCCCATTTTTTGGGGAAATTTGTTCTTACGTATAACGTCATAAACTACTCTCTTAGATAGGCCGTATTCGACCATGAGAGTTTGAGCATCTGTGGAAATGGTATAACCATCGTCCGCAATATCGACTATGAGCCTAGCGATTTTAGAGCGACAACGCCTATCAGGATAAATATCTTCAAGGGTCCAATCATCGTCCAGCCAACGTTCCCAAGCACCCTTTTTTATTTCCGGTAGTTCCTTCAAATAGTCAAAAAGTTGTCTTAATACGTTAGTTCGACAACTTCGATTCCAGACATTTTTATGGAGTTCAGAATTAGTATAGATGTGAAATTCTGGATTGCGCCAATTCATTGTAAGTCTTTTCAAACCAACAGTTGACGGATCACAGCCAAGTCCGTGGTGTCGGAATAGAGCAATTAGATAAATCCTGACCATGTTAAATAGCCATATACTACGCCTATTAACTTCATCAAGCGTTGGATCATCTTCATTGAGTGTGAGTGGGGAAATCGCAAACTCCCACGAAAACCCTTGGTGGCCCGTAGATTCACAGCAGTGGAGTAAATACTGAGCTAAAATAGGGTGCTGCTCCCTAAGCCAATCCATAGCTTTATAGTAGTCTAACCTGTAACGATCCTTATCCTGGATCATCCAAGCTCTGTCGGACCGGGTAAAGTCCATATCCATCGTCATTGTTAAAACTGTCTGAGTGCCAGTCGGATTTTGCACCCATGTTCCAATATATTCTGGCTTGGTAGGGTCCACCGGATGATAAATAAACTCTGGCTTTTTAACCATTGCACCTGTTTTTTTACACTGAATCAGCTTCTTTTTTGCAAGCGGGTAGTATGCCTTTTCGGTGGCTCGGAAATCTGCTATATCCATCCCAAATTCCTACTAGAAATTCAACATCAACCTCAGTCTTGTAGGCTTCCATTACTGCAATATGCTGAATATTAGAGGGATTTAGGCAACAAGAGTCTCTTGCGCACCAGAACCAAGAGTGGTATTGTTTTGTTAATAATGAAACCTGAGCGGTTCAAAAAAGAACTTGCGCAGACATTACAAAACCCAGTGCAGAGAGACCCAAGTCGCTAAAAGACCCAAAAAAGTCGATAGCGCAGAGGGAAGCTAAATTTTAACTTTTTACATAAGCAGCCTCCTTTCTCTTTTTTAATGGGTGGTTTTTCTCCAAGCTTCGATGGTTTAGTCGTTTTTACCTCTGACAAACCCTCGGTATTTACTAGAAATAGTAACCGTCCTTTAGATTTATTTCCACTATAATCAAGATATATGAAAGGAACAGCCAAATCGGCTTTCCTTGCCATATTTTTTTCTCCAGAAAACTTTCGTACATCAACTACCACTTTACATCTCGACATCCCAGGCAGCTCTTGGATTAAAGCGATTATCTAAATCAACACCAAAATTGGGGACTGGTCGATAGAGGCTTATTTCTCGGACAGTATGACAAAAGTACTTTTTTGCTCAAACTCTTTAGCTTCATGAATTTGCTAACTACGTCTAGCAGCGATTACTGTCCGAAAATATCCGGCTCTCGACCCATCCCTAAAATTGCAAACTCTCCATTAAATAGTGATTAAATAACTCTAATTTCATATTGGAAACCGATATGGGACTATAAGAGAACTCTAATTGATATCTAATTCCATTATTTGACAATATTCATGTGTATAAGAACCTACTATAGGTATATGAGCGTTATCTAATATTAACATAAACTAATTTATGTGATTTTTATTGCGCTTTAGGAACTTATTAGGGACAATGAAGGGGTGTTAAACGAAATAAAATGCCAAAGGAGTTGGATAATGGAGCCAGTTTTAGTACCAAGTTTTAAGTCAAGTGTCCCATCGTTTGAACCTAAAGAGCTTGGGCCACATGACATTGCTGTCGAATTCGGTGGTGAATGGTATTTACTAGGTGAGATGGCACAGACTGAAAACGCAGTTGCGGAAAGAATGCAGCATGGTGATTTTTCTTCCATCGAGATTCAACTGATGGCAAAAGCCGCCGTAGCAAAGGCTATAGGGAAATCAGCTGAAATTGAGACAGATATCGCTTTAGCAGCACCGTTAAAGTCAATCAATAATTTCCGTGTCGGTCCTGGTGAGACGCGTCTAAAAGACGAGCAATACGATTTCCTAAAAAAAGCTCTGTCAGAAATAAGATTTAGGACTGATTCAACGCACGGAGAAGTTCGAACTATCAAGTGTAAAATTACCGATGCGAAAGTTTTGAATGAGCTGCAAGCTGTCCTCGAATTAATTCCTAGCGTCTATCTTAAATACGGAATGATCCAGTGGGGTCATGGTGACTTGCAAGTTGTCGCTGTTAATGAAGGTCGAGTGATTGGTGAACCTTTTTCGGCTCCTGGATTATGGTCAGCGGTACGGCAATTTCAAAAAATCACACAACTTCCCCCATCTGAAGCTCAAAGGGCTTTCATTAGCGGCTATAGATACAATGGTAGCATGAAAGATAAAATATCATGTAAGACAGAGATCACTCAGGCTATACAACATCACATTATGACGGATCACTCCCCAATTTTAAACAGTCTTGCGAAACTTAACCAGTCAAACGCAATTGTCTCTGGTGGAAGCATCAAGAAACCTGAAGCGTTCGACCTTCTATATAGTGAATGTAAGGGTAGGGGCCTTAGACTACACAAAATTAACGAGCTTGAGGGCATCGATACAATTGATCCAGTTTTTACATGTTTAGCTGGGTTGCGTAAATTTGGTAAAATAAGACTCGATATCGGACACAGCTCACTAAAATCAGAATGGGAGTATCAGTAAAAATGTCAAAATGGAATGAATATGAAAACATTAAGCTCCCAAAAATTGTGAATCTCAAAATCAATACAGAAGACTTGGACGAAGATACTCTTAACGCGCTAAAATGCTTATATACTAGAGAACGAGCTGCACTACCTTTTGAACTACCAAGAATTATGACTTGGCCAGCAAAAGAAAGAGCTAATGGCGAGCGGGCTGCAATTGTACTTAAAAGCGGTTTCCTAAATTTAATGGGAAATTCAATCTCAAAGGAACCTAGAAGAGCTGGTGCAACTAAGAAAAAATCGTCTACTCGTAAGCAGAGAAAACTACAGGAGAGTGACGGATTTCCGAGCAGTGGAGAGGATTCCAAACCACGCTTTAGCTTATGAGAGTATAGGATGCTGCCTTGATATACAAGGCAGCATCAACCATAGGGCCGTTGATTAGCGAAGTTAAACTAGTATCATGAATTTGAGACAAAAGAGGCATTGCGTAAGTTGTTCGTCTGTTGTTTTCTGTCAGAATACCTACCAAAGACACTTCTGACAAACGTTCGTACACACCTGCATTCCAACAACAACAATATCCTTTTTCAAAATGAATCCGGTACCACCCATTTAACCATGATTCATTAGTCACTTACTATCAGATACACACTTCACCATCAAAGCAGCCATTTTTATCAGTTGTATTGCTAGGTTACAACCGAATGACAAAAACTAGTCCACTTCTGCCACCCAGAATCCAAACTGAAACTCATCAGTACATTGGTTCTTTGATTCCTGTTGGCAAATATTGCAGGAAACCTGGCTTGCAGGATCGATCTTGTAACAGAGTTTTTCTGGTACAAAATCCTTCAGAAGCACAAATTCATGGGGATAATGATTTGGGATAGGAAATCTAGATGCAGGAGTGTTGAGACAAGTCGAGCCACAAAATTCTCCAGCATGAGCACATGGTAAAATGGATAAAAGGCATAAAACTATAGCTATTTTCATATTTAATACTACCTTTCCAATGTGACAATTTGTTTATCAACTAAAGTTGATCCTGCAAGCTACTTAAGTCCATAAATACTGTAGCAGTAATACGAACACTAAAGTTACAAACCAAAAAAAGCATAGAACCACCGCAAAAGTGGATATAAAAAACCTCATCTCGTTAGTTCCCTTTTTGAAATTTGACGCAAAGCTTCATCAATCGTGAGACATATTTTAATCACGGTGAAGATGTAATTACGTCTTAGGGTATTGAACTTAGAAATATGCAGTGGTAGGTTAATCATGCTACTGAAGTGAGCTACCACAAGTTCATTTCTAAGGGGTGTCAAAGTTTACATTTGATGCTCCTATAAAATTCACGAATAAGCCGATGATACCTGAGAACGGTATATAATCATTTGGCTAGTTAGTTAATGCATTTAAAATAGTTTTCGAAAGCTTTAATGTCAATCCCTACAAGGGATTTACCTGTCCGGCCTGGAACAAGGACAAAGCTGATTTGTGTCCGCCGCGGACAATTTTCTTGCCAAGTTTCATTCTATCTTCTACATTCTGGCTTATAAATGAGTCCCTACTATGAGATATGATGGGAGAAGTTTTTGCTATGGACTTTTTAAAAAACTTAGAAGGCAAGAGCTTAGCAGAAGCTACTGCCTACCTTATTACTAGGTTTCTCGATGAAAATGATAAAAGAAATGTAAACTGGCTAGCTAAAAAAGCTCGTGTTTCAAGGTCTACTGTTAGAAGATTCGCTCAAAAAGAGGGAGAGTACATTAATAATTTTGAGGGCCTTATTGCCACTCTGGCTGTATTCACCAGCAAAAATGACCTCACTTTGTTTATCCAAAAGTACTTCCCCGAAATGAATTGCATACTTATGGACCTATACTCGGCTCCTCGCTCAAAGTTTGTTGAGAGGGATAGCCACTTAAGTGATATACTGATGTCGGAAAAAGGAGGCTTAATTTACCGACTCTGCTCCACAAATGCAGGTTCTACGCGTGAACATATTGAGCGCTTAGAGGGTGAAAATGCAATAATGGTTCTTGATGAATTAATTGAGGATAATTATTTAATTGAAGATACCAATGGCGTGATCAAATCCACTGAAAAGGAATTCTCTTTGTGGGATTCACGTGCTCTTTTGACATATCAAATACATAGCGCAAAACGCTTCGACAAAGATCTTATTGGTACAATAGCCTCAACAATAGGGTGCTTGAGTGAATCCGTGAATATGGATGGGTTGGCAGCAATTAAAGCTGAAACGATTAGTTACTTAAAAAAAATAGGTGAGATCAAGCAAGATCCTAAGTACGATGGCAGCATACCTTTTTTCGTCAACGTCCTTTACGGCTTACTTGATAAGTATAACTTCATACTACCCGATGAAGGAGGGAAATAAAAGATGTTTAAAAAGTTACTTGCTGTCACAACTATGCTCACGTCTTTAGCTGGGATAGCTGGTGAATCTTCTGTTATGTCACCAAAAAATATTACTGTTTTGAGAATGGATCAATCTTCGGTACTTTTGGATCAATCTTCGGTACTTTTGGATCAATCTTCGGTACTTTTGGATCAATCTTCG
>JBNKNM010000025.1:18137-43200 GCA_050293845.1 Pseudobacteriovorax sp.
TCTTCGGTACTTTTGGATCAATCTTCGGTACTTTTGGATCAATCTTCGGTACTTTTGGATCAATCTTCGGTACTTTTAGTTACACTATATGATGATGATCTTGACCACCTCTTAGCTCTTATAGAAGATAATAATGTAGCAACTATCAACCTAACAGGAATAGGTCAATACGATTTTTATATGAATTACGAAGGTAATATCATCAACTCCAATGATAATTTCACTAGAATACTAATTGATCTAAGAGTAGAAGAATAAAAAAAGTCAGGGGGGATACCCCCTGACTCCCTAATAGGTCCATGTAGCCAAACCTGATTCCCTTAGATCGATATGAATAAAATTCTTCCCTTGTGCAATTCCTGTGAAACCAAAGCAAAAAGCCAAATGTAATAATTGATATTTATCTTCTGAAGACCAACCTTTAGTCGAGATATCAACAGCAAGTCCTAGCAGATGCTTTGAGTTAATTTTCCCTCCAACTTTTTCATTATGTACCTTGCATCGATACCATGAATTGATATTAAAAGGCTTACCAAAAGCATCGCGTAGGCATTGCAACCTATCAATGAATTTACTGTTAATGACTGGTTTGCATCTTCCACAAGGACAAGAAAGCTCTTCTAGTGTGAAATTTCTTTGAATTTTCGTCCGCATTTTCGCTCTCCTATGAATTGGGAAGGGAGAGCCATAAATAATTTACAGAGATTCAGTTATTGCCTTTGTACAATGCGTTTGCACTGGGAAATAACCACCTGAAAGTAGAGCATTACATGCTCCGTCACCAGTTTTTAGAATATATGTACACCTATATGTATTCGATGAAGCTATGTATCCGCCTTGAAAATATAAATTTCCAGTAAGTACCGTTTCTCTACAGGAACCAGAAAATACCCGATATCCTGTAGGACAAACACCCTCTGCTATCACTATATTGTTGGAAAAGGCTGACCTACATCGACCATCGCTTGTAAATCTATCAATCGTTTCGTTGTAGGCAAAGAGTCCTTGCGCTAGCTTATTTGGTGTTATTGAGTTATTGATCACATTATCCCCTCCAACAGCATTATCAGCCAATTCAGAGTTACCAACCGAATCAGCAGCTAAGTCCGCAGCCGTAAGGCTATTGTCGACAACATTCAAACTACCAACTGCATCATCAGCTAGCTCAGAATTACCGACTGAATCAGCGGCTAGGTCCAAAGCCGTAAGGCTATTTTCAATGACATTTTCACTGCCAACTGCATCATTAGCTAGCTCAGAATTACCAACTGAATCCTCTGCAAGATCTGAAGCTGTAAGACTGTTGTCAATTACATTTTCACTACCTGCTGCATTGTCTGCTAGTTCTGAATTACCTACTGAGTCCTCTGCAAGATCTGAAGCTGTAAGACTGTTATTAATGACATTTTCACTGCCAACAGAGTTATTAGCTAGCTCAGAACTACCAACCGAATCAGCAGCTAAGTCCGAAGCCGTAAGGCTATTTTCAATGACATTTTCACTGCCAACAGCATCATCGGCTAACTCGGAGTTGCCAACTGAATCAGCAGCTAAATCCAAAGCTGTAAGGCTGTTATCAATGACATTTTCACTGCCAACAGCATCATCGGCTAGCTCCGAATTACCAACTGAATTTGGAGCAAGATCTGAGGCAGTTAGTGGCAAGCCAAAGTATTTTCCATGCTGATCAAAAATTAATTTTTCGTTTATATACAAGGATTTTAAATTTGTATGCCCTCGTATATCAATGCGATTGTCACCACTTGCCGAAATAACAAATGCAACCTCGTCAAATCCACCAACCTTTCGATAAAAAGTTACATTATTACCATCTATTATTGGCCGCAGCTCATCACCACTGACTGAAATATGACTTGTTCCTGGTGGAACAAACTCTGCTTTAGTAGTGGATGAAAAGGATAAAATTGCAGCTAAGGCAAAGGAGAGAAAAAAGATAAAATTCATAAAAACCTCGTAAAAAATAAGTGAGCAGTTAGAAGAGAGCCTTAATAGAACTAAAATGTAAGAACGGCACTTGGCGGAATAGTCGTGTTATTTAAAAAACCATTTTTGATTCTTGATAACCCAAAATAAGGTCGGCTAGAAGTAGTGCTGCCATTATACTTAACGGCATGATAGCGGCTGTCTGGGTCTTCTCGAAAATCCCATATTCCACCAAGTATAGTGCAGTTATTGCCATTAACTTCGAGAACACCTTGACCAACCTCCATGCCCTGATTTTGGTCGGTTTGCACTCGACCTCGGATATGAGCACCAGGTGCAAACTGAATAAAAACTGAATCAGCATCTAAAATTATCGGACCTTGATCCATATCCCAGCTCATGGCCCGAACATAAATAGATGTTCCATCCGTTACATTTTGAATGGTATTGCGAAGATCTTCTTGGCTATTAACTATAACATCAAATGGCGATGCCCTTTTTATTGATTGATAAAGTTGATTTTGACTAGTCGGATCAAGAGTAATTCCATTTTGAGTAATGGCATTAGCT
The DNA here is from genome assembly GCA_050293845.1 of Pseudobacteriovorax sp. Taxonomy (GTDB): domain Bacteria; phylum Bdellovibrionota_B; class Oligoflexia; order Oligoflexales; family Oligoflexaceae; genus DT-89. Next base: position 20,652 of record JBNKNM010000025.1, read on the forward strand.
ATTTCTTCTTGAACGTTATTCAACCAATAGGGCTGTACTTTAGTTGGAAACTGACCTCCATTGGTTGGGTCGCCAGCAGTGAATCGTTCATTAATGGCTCCATCCTCATTTCTGATTCTTTCCATTTAATTATCCTCCGAAAATAAAGCTGCTAGGTGAGCCTGTTTGAATCGCTCAACATTTGCTTTTATGAGCTGTAGGTCAGACGATTTGATATTTGTGACTTCAAAGGCAAAAACCCACTGTTCATCAAATGCGTAATCACCAGCGGTAAAACCTGCCCTTAGCGGCTTAAAGAATTTTATTTCAACTTTACTGCTTGATATTCGGCGTAAGAAGGTGGTCCAGAATTCCGTCGATTGGCCACCTACAGAAGATAGCTTGCCAACAACTGCAAGGTTTCTAGCTTCAAGGTTGCCTGGGGCTAGGTGAGAGGTGAATTCATCAGGCAAACCCACAATTTTCTCCCAAGCTTCAAGTTGATACTCGAGATCCCCTGGAATTTCTTTCTCAAGAAACTTAACAGCCAGTTCATCAATCCTAGAAAACTCTGACGCTAAAGCTTCTATGAGCTTATCGAATGTAGGGCCCATGAGAGCTAGACCGGATGGTAGAAGCTTTCTAAGCATAGTTTTATGATTCAATCTGGCCACTGAACGCCTCCAAATGTAATAATTTCTACGTCGCCAACGGTAATGTCCTGTGTGGGTGAAATGAGCGTATGAAATTCTTCACCCTCGGCCTGGGATATAGCTTCTCTCAGGCGCGAAACTCTAATGGCACCAGTGCTACCATCTTCCCTACCTGCTGAAGCTTCACGTCGTAAAAGGTCTTTTATTTCTTTTTCCACAGCTAACCGTACTTCAGGGGTATCTGGACTCACTTGAATTTCAGGGGTAATGGGCTTGGCTTTAAGTTGGATCACATCAACAACGGCTGTAGTTGGAGCTCGGGATTTGAGAGTTTCCCTGACCTTGGCAAAGATATCGCTGCTAGGATCGGGGACTATATTGTCCAGGCCATCAGTAACAAATGCGACATCGACAGTCCCAGCACCGCGGCGGGTGGGATAGACGAACGCCCTTGTGACTCCTGGGACTTCCTTTGCCCAAATAATATAATCTGTAGCTGCTCCACCTTGTGGAGGAGTACGGATACGCTCTAAAAGCCTAGCCCTGAGTTGAACGTCTGTTTCCTCATTTGCACCTCCAGAAGTGCCTCCGACAGCTACAATACCGACAGAGTCAATACCTTCGATTGGATTGACTAGGGAAATTTCAATTCCCGAATCAAGGTTCTGTTTGGCTCCGAAAGCCAGAGAAACCACGTCAACTATCACTTTGCCGTTGACAGCAACACCTTCACTAGTCACTTGATAGCGAAGATCAAATGCCTGCAGGATTGTTCCAACAGGAACGGTCGCTGTGGGAACCAATGCCGTGAGCTCCACTTTGCCCTTGGACCTAGTTGCCTGCTTCCTGAATACTCCAAAAATAGCAGCCCATCGTTCGAGAACTAGACCACGGGCGCTGTCTGGCAATAGGTTTTTAGCTAAAAATTCAATATGACCATGAAGGCTGTGGCTTAAGCCCGCCAAAGCTTTAGCAAGAATATCAACGAGAGAAATTCTTGGGCGCTTTTTGGTCCCAAGTAAAGAATCAATGGTCTGCCTCACGCGCTGGTACAACTGAGGAAGCGTTGGCCTCACATACATTTCATCACCTGATTTAAGTTAGACTATCTGACAAGGAATGTTTTATTGTTTATTTTGAGGGAGAGGTTCTTTTCTTCGTCGTAGCTCGAATCTATCTCGATAGATTCGACAAATCCGTCATCAATTAAATGCTGTAAAGCCTCTGCGGCGAATTGTTCAGTATCGAGCCGAACCTGTTCAGAAGTTTTTTCACGCTTAAGTAGCCAAAGCTTGCTCCCTGTAGGCGTTCCATCGCCAAGCTTGTCACCCCAAAAACCACGTTTGCTCGTTTCTTCGGATGGTAATTCTTCGTCAGTCACACGGCCATCAAGGAAAAGGCTCAAATACTCGGAGGTTTCAATGCCTTCTTCAATTAATAGATCATCGTCATCGACAACAATATCTGGTCTACCATCAACCAATCTTAACGCAAGATCCACTTTCCACCTCAAAATTAGACCACACAATTTCCGATCTACGCCTTTGTTTGGCTGACCTGCAATTGGCGGGGAATTCAAATTTATGCCAGTGGGGGGGTGCAAAAGGATTATCGTAATGGGACAAGAAAAACTTTCCTTTGATTCCTTTTAGTTTATCAATCAACTTATCAAGATCTAATTGCTTATAACCACGATAGTGGCCTTGATCGCAACCGACATAAGGAGGATCAATATAGAAAAAAGTGTCTTTACTGTCCCACCTATCAATACACTTCAGAGCGTCTAGGTGTTCTATATAGACGTTTTCAAGACGCTCCACGAAAGATTCGAGATTGCGCACCTTATTGTGGAATGTTCGGACCCTTTTGGAAAATTTCAGGCGACTCCACCCTCCACCAAGAACATTGTTATATGAGGACATGATATCAACAAAGTAATAATAAGCCCGATCGACATCGTTCTCAGTGGATCCCAATCGGTTTGTGATTACGGCTTTATCATGATTATAGCGACTATACGGTGTAAACATTAGCTTTCTTATGAGCTCCATAGCCGTATCAGGATTTTGGAGAACCGAATAAAAGTTGTGAAGTCTAAGATCATGATCGTTTATAACTTCAGCATATTTCTCGCTTGGCTCTTGCGCAAAGAGCAATGAGGCCGATCCTGCAAATGGTTCAACATAGGTTTTATATTCTGGTAGATAGGGCAATAATTTCTGTGAAAGATAATGTTTGCCCCCATAATAGCTGATAGGTGGTTTCATGGAGATTGACTTTCCTATGCACCAGGAGTCGGCTTGCCTGTGACTCCTTGTGGTATTAATAGTGGATGAGGATGATTTTTAAGTGATACTCCCCCAGCTTTACAATCTGAAGCTTCAAGTTCACCTGAAACTTCGGCAGAGGCATTAATAGTGACTTTTTTTTCAATGGTAGCTGTAGATTTTATGTTTGTTGCCCCTGTAATAGTGGCTTTCCCATCGAGAGTAATAGCTGGGGAAATAATATTACAGGCAGTATCAGCGTTCACATTGAAAGTCTTGGTTTTAAGTTCGACTACGTTACCACGTTTTAAATGAATGTGATCACCTTCATCTGTGTAAATAGCTACCTCACCATCAGCTAGACCTTTAATCCTATAGCGACGATCATCGACAGCGATCACAATCCCTCTGTCTCGATTCCCGCCAGGAAAAAGCACAATAGCCTCGGATTCTGGATGGGGCTTGGAGACAAGGCCATAATCTTGAAACCGCTCAACCCTGTCTCGTAGTTCGTTTTTCAAAAGAGATAGCTGCATTTTTTGAAGACCCTCGTCATCCGTGTCATAGACTGCTTTGACTATAGCCTTACCGATAATGAGCCTCATATTTCGCTTAATAGGAGCCAATAACTTTTGGATACTCATTCATGCAGCCTCTGGCGCAAGTTCCGTAATTGGGTCGTTTGACTTCGGAATTTCAGGCTGAGGAATGTAAGCGTCAGACCTAGATAATTCGAGGATAGTTATGGTTCCATCATCATCGTTATAAATAAAATCGGTGCCAACGATGAGCATATCAGCGCTAACACCTAAAAAAGGAGAATGCAATGAAACTATTAAATTAACGTCCCAGAGTCGGCCCGACTGTTGCTGCCAACCCTGTGTCGTAACTGTGATAGTGGTAGATCGTCCGGCCCTAACGGTCGCCTCCCAATTGGCTCTTTTCTGGGCTTTTCCTTGGTCGAGGTCGCCGTCAGCAATGACAACATGAGGCCGAAAGCGATTAACGGAGGTATCCCTGGATCGTCCTTCGACTTCGGTGGAAGCAGCACCTCCTCCATCTCGGTCATTTCCTTGGCCTTGAACAATGTATTCTGAGAAAGAGTTTGAGACATCATAGTTAGCTGAACCTCCAATAATGTTTTGACCTTCAATAAGAGCCGTATCAGCCCTATATTTTCCTATTTTTTCGATAACAAGGTTTCCCTTCCCATCGGACCTAAACAACACTCCAATTTTTCGAGCTGCCCTTTCTAGGTTTTCAAAAACCGTCTCACCTGGATCTACGGTCCATCGATCAAAAGTAGTCTGATCGGATGCTTGATCAATAATTGCAATACCAAAAGGCTTAACTAAAGCAGTGGCAATTTGATAAAGGGTTTGCTTTAGAAACTCGAAGCTCGAATTTATGCCTGCAGCGCAATCAACGAGGTCGCCTGTGTTATCCCTTCCCGAAAGACTGATTGAACGGCTTTCCTTGTCGAATGATATCTGCATGTCATCAATAAAACCTGTAACAACAGGCTTCTTCTGTAGACTAGCGACGACTGGAAGTCCTGGGCGGAACGGCCAAGAGATTTTTTCAGTAGACCATTCATCCACGAGAGAAAAAGAAAACGTAGCAGAAAGGGTATCAATACGTTTTGAAACTGCAATATCAGTCCAGCTCGTATAAATATTTTTCCCAATCTGCAACGTCTTCTCTACCATAAAGGCTCCCTTCCGTGACATTTACAACCCTAGTTGATTCTTTCCGAGTCGGGATTAGCAGTCGCGCACAATTTTTATAATTGGCTAATTTTGTTTTGAAATTATTAACAACGGTTGTGGGTATCCACAGGCCAAACCGGCCTAATGCATTGACCTGAGTGGCTTTTATGGCAATGATTAAATTTTAAACAATGAGAATCGCTGTGCTACAGGAAGCCGTCAAAGCTCAACCACTTTGATTACAGGTTCTTTCAGAATAAAGCCTCTACTGGTTGGATCACCAAAGCTTCCCGTGGCCGTGGCAAACCAATCATCGTATTCGAGCATTTTAGCTACCGCAGCAGCCCAAACTTTTTTCTCAAGTAAAACATCAAACTCGATTCCCGCCGAGAGAAGAACAAACCGAGTGATACCATTTTTATTGGTAGTTTCGGGCATCCCAGAAAATTTTATAATAATATTACTACCAATGGCTTCCTTGGGGTTTTGCTTGGGGAAATCATCTGATATCTTTGGTGCTTGAAATTGCTGTTTCTTGGTTTCTTTACCATCACCTTTTTGGTTCATTTTTTTAACGGTTCGGCGCTGAACGAATGATTGAAGCCACCGCTCATCCCAACTACTTCCACCGATTTTTCTCGAATTTATTGCAACCTTAAGCACACTTGCTATTTCGGATTCTGGAAATAAAATTGTGCCATTAGAATATTCTTGTACTAGTGTTTGAACTCGATCCTCAAACTTCTTTTTAGTGTCTTCAGAAAGTTTGGTTGTTTTTTTTGCCATTATTTGACGATGAGTATTAGCCATTTGCGACTTGGCATGGTTACGTACCCACTCTAGATCCTGAGTGCGCCCCAACCTGACAGCCTCGTTAATGACTCCATCAAGAGCTTTTTCAGACATAAATTGGCCGCTATCAAACTCGGCCTCAATTGCTCGAAGGTTTTTTCGAAGTCGTTCAATAACCTCGGGCGACTTTCTTACAATAATGGCCTTTTTAACGACATCTGGAGAAGAATCTGGGGTAGCATCCATCGTTTGCGTGTCCGTATAAACTCAGTAGTTAGTGCAAATAATCCAATCTACCTTCTACAGCAAGCAGCTATAAAATAGAAAACATAAATTTGTATCTATGATCATAGACACAAATAATAGGCCGGCAAGTGATCATTAAACAGTAGTTTTTTGGATATAAAAAACAAATATGACGCACCCTGATTTTGCAGGGTTTCAAGTACCATACTTTTGCTAGAATTGAGAGGGGTTAAATGATCACTATTTTCGACAGAAAATCATGTCATTTTGATAGACAATCAAGCCACAACTCGCTCAAATGTGGTGGTGGACTTAAAGCCAAGTATCCCCATTACTTTAGCAACAAATTCAGGGTTGGCACCGTGAAATTCGTTTTTCTCCATACGATTATAATTGCCTGGGTCCATTTCCAATTTTTCTGCTACTTCTTTTTGAGTTTTATCAGCATAGAGCCTCATCGCGATAAGAGCGCGACCAATACCATAGAAGTTTTGGACAGCCTGAATGTCACCACGTTTTATTTTTTCGTATGTAAGAACCTCATCCTCAAGTTGAGCATGAAAAGAAACATAAGGGTCCAAGACCCTTTGTGCCTGCTCTGCGGTATAACCTTTATCAGTCATCAATGAAGTTCTCTTTTTTTCGATTGCTTCCTTTTCATCCTTCAATTTACTGCGAGCCTTCTGGTATTCTGCTTCACTTTTAATCATACTAAACTCCTTTTGTGACGAGTTTTATAATTCCCTTTGGATCACCTAATCGAGTCTTTCTAAAAGCTTGATAAAAGTTAAGAGACTCGCCTTGCCCTTCAAAAAAAGGCTGTCCTACATTGGGATATATTTCAACTCTATATCTATGCCACATGGGCAATTGCGGTTTCGCATAACCGGGATAAGGCTTGCGTCCGGTCCACGTCCAAATTTTATAAGGGTCTAGCGCATTCAGCTCATCAGGGATTCTACCAAAAGCTAAGTCGTCTTCCTCACAATTAAAATAACCGTCGATATCATTTGGGTGGTCCTTGTTTTCGACAAAGGAACCGTCGAGATACAAAGTATCAAACCCAACTTTAGCAAGTTGCTTAGCCAAGATATCGACATTTTCCACAAGCTTCAAACGCCAGTCCTGGTCCCAATTTTCGGATTTCGCACTACCACCAAAAACTAGGACTGATTCTTTTAATTGATCAATCGTCATCTCGTGCTCACCTTCTGGCAATAACCCATCTTCGTTAAAATCCAGAATCGTCATTATTCCGTCCATGCAATAAGTAAACCCACTGCTAATATAGCAGCGGTTTTATGATTGTCAATATTTACAATTTTTTAAACTGTCAATCAATTATATCAAGTGTTTACAATTTAGTCAGCATCGGAAATCATAACCATAGGATTTTCTGACGGATACTCATTCACTTTTATCTTGCACTGAGGCTTTCTACCCGGCTCACTCAAAAATTCCTCAAAAGTTCGGCCAATTAGCGGATGGCGAATTGCGTGGGTGAGATCATTAAAGCAAAATTCAGCCACATAAGGCTCAACCGGCAAGTCATGTTCATCAATCGTTATAAGCACATAGCGGTCAACTTCGATAAATTTTCCCATTTTATTTTCCTCCTTTGAAAGCTGCTTTATCGAATAAAGATTGCCAAACACTGCTAACAGTACGGGATTCGGGAGGGTGACGTTCAGCCGAAAAAACAATATCGACCTTACTTTCCTCAATATCAACGCACAAAAGTCCGATTCCACCATAAGCCTGAATGCCCGAATTTGCCCTAGCGATATCCACAATATCAGGGGTTACAGCAAGCCACAAGCAATCTACTGCCCCCCCATACTCAAAGAATTTAACATCGCTCATCAAATCGTAATCGCTAGTTTTCAGCTCTATACCATGAGTAAAACGCTTTCCATCGGAGGTTTTTGCACAAGCGACAACATCAATCCTCCGTTTACGCTCTAGCATTCCTCCCGTATATGTTGCAACCTCTCTATATGCAACGACTTGAATGGCAGTATTAGGATAATACCTACTCAAAAAACTATGAGCTTCTTTTAACAAAAGATTAGTTGCGGAACGCGTTTTAATAGCTTGCTCAGTGGGTTTGCTACTTCCAGAGGAAGCTTTTTTAGGCTTGGTTTCTGGCCTATAGATTTTCCAAAGCCTGTCTACCTCACTATGGGATGGGTATGTAATTTCCACTCCATCATCAGTAGTTTTGGTATCACCATTCAGAACACGAAAAGTAATGTCATGAGTAATTGATTCAGGCGCATGACGATTTAATTTCTCTAGAGTATCTAGCGTATCCACAGCAACGGAAACTTCATTTAAACGGCTAATATTGAGCTGGGAAAGTTGATCAAAACGCTTTTCTTCTTCCGTTTTATTCTCCGAAAATATTGCAGACTGACAGGAAATTGTAGGTTTGTTTAATATTTCATTCTCAAGTGGCACAATCAGTTTATCGTGTTGTTCAAGATAAAATTTACCGGCCTTGTGGTAGCGATAGAATGTTGAAACCTGCATATTAGAACGCTTGGCAAGAAGAATTAACCAGTCTCGAAAAGAAGGTTCCGCAATCTTTGTGCCCGAGTTTTTCCCCGGTCTATTCTTTTCAACTTTGGGTAAGAATCTATAGAGCTGTAACGTCTCTACGGTAATCGTGCGTTGAGCCATTTCAACCCAACGTCTCTTTTGATCAATAGCCATTTCGACCAGCTCGTTGGAAATATCTTCTAGAGTGTCCTCGTCTTGCGAAACTATGCCCAGCAACTTTCCAATCCTCATTTTCCCCGACATCATGCTGTGAAACGCATCCATTTCTGACATAAAAAACTCCCTCAACCAATCGGTTCAAGGGAGTATTGTATTCCTGTCTATGATCATAGACAATATTTAAGTTGCCTCAAGAGACAAGGAGTTCCAGCTCACCACCTGCAGCTATCTGACCAGGATGACTTACGTTATTCCTATCAACAATGTCTGTCTCCCTTCCAAGATCCTCGTACCTATCATATGCTAGGACAAGTGCAGGGGTATCAGCCAATAGAGTCACAGACTGAGCCTCGGGGATTGAGACTCCCCCTGGAATAGCATCAACCAATTGAGCCCGTAGGTCAGCCAATACGGAGAAAGTATGATCGTCTGTTGCCTCATCGAGGAGAACATCCACCTCGGATAAGATTTTATCTCGGATTCTCACTGCATCTGCACTGGAAATGACCTTAGCCCTTGGTGCAGCCACAGCATCAAGTACCTGAACTTCACTTGCATCACCGCGACCCTCGATTGATCCATCAGCATTCACAACGTTGACAACGAGTTCCGGTTCATCAAAGCCATTGACAAGGGCATCCTCCTGATTCTGAATCGCTTGTATTGAAGCTCTGGAAGCCACACAAACAGCCTGAGTTGCCACAAGCGTATTCAGAGCTTTGAGGTTTTCCTGTTCTCGTCGCCGATTTGCTGTAGTTGCTTCGGGAAGCGGCCTTGCCTTCATTCCTGCAGCTACATCAATCACAGAGTCGGCGGCAACGGATTTGTCTGCCAGGCCCTCAACTTTAAGATTAAGCGCATCAACGACCGCAGACGACAGGGAAAGCGGGGATAAAACAAGATCCCTAGAACTAGCAAGAAGATTTTCCACGGATTTGGGAATATCTGAAAAACCAATACCTCCTATGCCAGCAATAATTTTAGCCAGGTCTTCGATAGCGTTTACAGCAGACTCCACAATGAAAGCTGGTGCTTGTAGCACTGAGAAGACTGACGCAAACTCAAGGGCTGCTTGATTTACCATTGCATCAATTTTATTAGCAAGGGCGAGCAGTTTATCAACTACATTTAAAGGAAAAAGAGGCGATCCAGATTCCACAAACTCGAATGTAATCCTCGCAAGACCTCCATCGTCAAGGCTTTCACTAACTGTAAGAGACATACAGTCTACTGTCTTAATCCCGTAATAGGGATGAATCAAACGGCCTGCTCCCTCTTTCTCAGCAGCAGCAATGAGAATATCGCGCTGTCTCAAATAATTGTCACCGATCACGTAGCCAGTGATAGGGAACTTTTGAGCTTTCCGCCCCATATCTTCAGTAAAAGGTTTGTCACGCCCAGGAAATTCATGAATGACTTTTCGCCGTCCAAACTCTCCATCGGCTTCTCCCACATGAAAAGGAACGCCTCGAAAGCTTGCTGGCCTAAGTCTTGTGAGCCATGTTGGTTTCATATATTATCCTATCTCGCGGTCAAGGGCCAAGCCTCTGTTGACTCTCACCGGAATTTTGCTAGGGTTTTTAAGGTCAATCTTTGTATTTTTTGGCATGTTCTTGAAATCGACAACTATCTCGACTTGCTCTTTTTTCTCTACTTCTTGACGAGTAAATCGTGATTCTTCGAAACGCTCAAACCTATTGGCAACCTTGGGTTCACCATCCTTGCTCTCGCCGAACATGAGATTGTTTACCCTATCAAGAAAGGACGGAGAGTCCTCTTTAGCGGCAACTTTTTCAGTTTTTGGCGCATCACCTTCACCTCCCAAAAAGGATCCCAATGAACTGGCAACTCCGCTGAACACTCCAGAAATGTCATCGAGGACCGATCCACCACCAGAGAAAAGGCCTGATAAATTTGGCAGAGAAAAGCCATCATCATCCCTCTGACCAATAACACCTTGGGGAGCATCAAAAGTCATAGGCATAACGCTTGCCGCAGCCACAGCCTTTTCTGGCTTGGTTTCAGCAATCTTGGCCATTTTTTTAACTGGCTCAGGCTCGGGAACCGTTGGAACTTCGATCTTAGCAAGATCCATATCAGGAGCGGAATCTTCAACAAAAGGATTTGCAAAAGCATCGAAAATGCTTCCTATCTCGCCCGTAATGCCTGGAATGGGATTTAAGTCAAATTCATCTGACTTGGGCTGCTCGGGAAAGATAATTGTAGGAGTGAGGTTAAAATCATACTTCGGTTCGGCATCGATCACAGGACCAAGAGGTGCAGCCTTTTGAATAATGGAATCTGCATAGCTTATCCCAGGATCGACAGGTGCCTTAATAGGTCCAAGCTCTAGCTTGTCCTCGCCCTCAAGTTTAGCCTCAGCAATAAGATCAATTTTGCCAAGTCCAAGCTTTTTCCTGCCCCATTCTCCGAGTTTATCGACAAGACGGTTCCACATTTTGATCATGCCATTGACTATTTCACGCCAATGTTCGTAAAGCTCCCAAAAGCCTCTGATAATAAGGCCAGCCGGCCCAAGGAGGATGAGTATAGTTTTAATGGAATCCCTATATCTATCCCAAAGTCCTATCATCCAATCGATGATTTTAGCCCAATTTTTCCAAAGAAACCAACCCGCATAAACAACGGCTGCAATTGCTCCAACAATGAGAATTGCCTTTATGGCGAAAATCGCCATTGCCGATGCTGCACTCATTATAACAGGACCAAGGAAGGTAAAAACAAAAATCATTTTACTAACTATCAGCACAGCTTGACCGAAAATTAATAACATCGGTCCAATCGCAGCTACAACAATGGCAATGATAGTCCCGTATTTGAGTAAAACAGGATTAAGCTTGGACATTTTACGAAGGAAATTTGCTACGCCTTGAGTAATTTTTGTGAACCAGTCGAGCAACCCACTTTTAGCAATGGCGATCTGTAATCCTTCCATTGCAGACTTAACTGATTTTATCGCACCATTAGCTCCTTTATTCATGGCATCGGCAATCTCTTTGGCCCTACCTCCCGAGGCCGCAATCTTCTTTTCGAGTTCACGAATTGAAGCAGTACCCTGCTTTTTAAGGGCGACAAATGCTTTGCCTGCTTCCTGACCAAAGATTCTTAGAAAGTCATCTGTTTTGGCTCCACGTTTTTCGAGTAGTTCCAAAATCTCAGTGAGGGAGTTCAAATTACCCTCAGAATCTTTCAAGCTTTTGGGGTCTATTTTCAAGTCCCTAAGCGCATCATTGACAGCCTTAACAGGCTTGATGAGACGACCAAGGCCACCCGCCAGAGCAGTACCAGCGCGTTCTCCCTGGAAACCAGCGTTACCCATAGCGCCAATTAAACTTAAGGTTTCATTGAAAGGAATGTTCACACTTGCAGCAATGGGACCGGCAACTTTGAGGGATTCCCCAAGTTGCATGAGGCTAGTATTTGATGATGCAAAAGTCCCAACTAAAGCATCGGCTGAGTCAGTAATTTTGTCAATCGAAATGCCATAGCCTGTCATAACATTACTAACAATATCGGCAGAGGCAGCAAGATCCATTTGTCCCGCAGACGCTAGGTTTAGAGTGGATTCCATCGAGCCGAGGATTTGATCCGATTGAAAACCAGCCATAGCAAGAAAGCCCATAGCGTCCGCAGCTTCAGTAGCAGAATATGCAGTAGCAGAACCAAGCCGTAAAGCTTCCTTTTCAAGTTGCTCAAACGATACACCCTTGGTCAGAACTTGAACCCGGTTCATACCTGATTCAAAGTCTGCGGACGCACTGATAGCACTGGCCCCAAATGCCCCTATGGGAGCAGTTAGACCAATGGTCATAGCTAGTCCAGCATTCCTAGCTTTCTTGCCTATTTTATCAAAGCCAGACAGCATTGGCTTAAGCCGCTGCTCGACGTCTCTGTAACGTCGCTGCATCTCAAGTAGCTTTTTATTGACTCTATGAATCCCTAGGCGATACCGCCTGAGATCACGCATTCCAACTTTGGCAAACTTTTGACCAGCTTTGGCAGCAACAATACCTGCTTTATTAAATTTTTGGTTTAGCCGTGACAGAACCGTATTCTGCTTCTCATACCTCTTATTAACCTTCTCCAAGCGTTTTTCGATTCGCTTGAATCGGTTATTGACTGAATCAAGCGCCTTAGACGCCCGACCCATCCCTAAAGGCTCAAGCTGAAACGCTACACGGGCCTTGGAGACAGCCATGATTTATCCGCGTTGAGGGGGAAACATCTTGCGGGCGTCTTCGGCAATATCAAGCCAGTATTCTAGATCTAGCTCGGTCATGGACCACAGCTCTGAGGGCTGGATATGGCAGATATAAGCCAAGACGGCGAACGCTTTCTTGTAGTTTAATCGCCACCGTCCAGTTGCTTTCCCACTCGTTCAATTAGCTCATTTGCATCCCGAGCAGAAAGCCTATCAATAACGGATTTGGGCTGATTGGCAAGGCGAGCTCCAATGTCGAGAAGGTCACCATAAGTCATATTCTGGCGCATCGTCCGCATGTCTTTGGCAGTCATTTCTCGCAAAACAAGTTTCTCAATGGTTTTTTTGCCAAACTCGACTGGTTTTGAAAGGAGGATTGTGTTGTCAAATTCTTCGATAGTTTCTGTCTCGTTGATTTCTTCAGACATTAGAGTCTCCTAGATAGGTAGGATGTGATTTGAAAGGAATGGGAAAGGGGGGATTAAGCTAGAAATTCGTCGCCGTCTACGCCTTCAAAGCGTACAGCGATTGCACCTTCTGCTGTTTCGACGTTTCCATCAGATGACCATTCAGCGCCCGATAGGACAAAAACCTTGCCATTTACAAGCTCTAAAGTGATTTCACCCTCAGTAAGAGCTTGAAGCTCTTTAACATTAAGATCACGGGTATCGGTGATTTGTCCTTCGATAAAAGGCACAACACCAGACACTTTGAAACCAGTTACCTTACCGTCGGAACCTAAGATGCCTTCCTTTTTTAGTGAGCCAAAGTTGTACGTGAAATCTCCTTTGGCCGACACTAGAGTTCCGTTAATCTTACAGTTGAAAATTCCACCAATTAACATGGTTTTGTTTCTCCAAAGGTTTAGTTTTGATTACAATATAAAGCCAATTTGGGCAGCATTGACCCTAAGCTGATTCATAAGGTCGGGAGCAAGTAAAAAGTCGAGTCTATTCGGATCATTCGGACTTCTCTCGACGATCAATCCAGCTTTAAACTTTTCAGCACCTTCAACTAGACCTGCAAGCTCCCATCTCTTAAATAGGCTTATAGCCTCAGCTTTGGCTGTTTTTGGGGTTAGTACAGCCTGCCCAGTAGCAAAGCGTGTGCCATCGTCAGCAAGCTTGTGACGGGGGAACTTTGTTTGAAAATGCGTTCTAAAGCTAAATCTAATGAAAGATAGAGTCTGTTTGGTATTGACATCCAAATAGGATCTATCGAGCGCCCCGAATGCGTTTTCTCGCATCGTTGTGATAAGGCGTTCGATTGCAATTTGCTGGTTTCCAGTGAGAAAGGTACTGATTCCGTTTTTGAGCAAAACATTTCTTTCCTCCAATCTAAGCTGTGTTTTCCCTGCTAGTACGCCTCTAATCCTTAGCGTTTGATAGGGTCGAGCTGGATCGATTTGTGCGTATAGGGCATTAACGCCAGCCGTAGCCGCAGCCCATACCCAAGGCGCTGTCGGAGAATCTAGAGCTGACAGAATCGAATACTGTTTGGAGTTGGCAAAGAAACCATTCGTCCCCGTTTTATCCCCAAATGCAGTTGTAAGTTCTGAGACAGTTTTGAGGCTACTAGCTGTGAATGCATGGCCATCTAGCTGTCGGACAGGGCCAAACCTATCTTCTAGCTCATTGTCGATTGCATCTAAATTTGCCTTATCTGTGTAGGGAAATGCGATGACATTGTAATGAGTATCATCAAGTACATTGACGATCTGACTAATATCTGGGTTAACAGTACCACCCGACATCTCAGTTTCAACTTCAGCGCGAATACCAGCAGGAAAAGTCTCACTAGAGAAAAAATTAAACTGCACGTCAATTGAATTGCCTGCCAGCCCCTTGTGTCTAGCAGTTAAATTTACTTTAGTATCGATAGTAGCATCAACAGCAGCATCAACGATCCTCTCGGGATCCGCTTGAATTGCAGCAGCAAGCTTAGTAGCCACAACCTTTGCTGTATCTGGATTTAACGCGGGGGGATTACCTCCAGGGCCAGCAGGAATCGTTCTGCCATTGACCGCAACATTATAAGCCTTGCCGCCAATATAACATGACAATGTTCCGCTGGCAGTTGCTAGTCCTGTAATAGACATTACCCCCGTTGCTGCTACGCTGCCGCTGGCATCCTCAAGGCCAACAAAAAATGCCTCTGTTTGCTTGTTATTCTCAAACAGGCCATAAGCCATCTGGGCAAGCATAGACCCGGGACCGAAATAATCAATTGCCTGGGCTTCACTAGATATCCGGTGAATTTTAAGGGGGTCTTTTCTCCCTGTTCCTGTGAATTGTTGCCCTACTACCAGGATTTTATAGGGTTGAGCTTGAAGCCGGTCGCCTGCTGCATTGGAGTTGTCGAATTCAACAAAGGTGAATGGGACAAGCGAATCAGCAGGAACTCGGTTAAATGAAACCATAGTTCCCTCACTTTTAAATAGTTGAAATATTTGGTTTTTTAGAGGAAGGGATTGGAGGCCTTACGAGGCTTTTTGTCGCCTTCTGGGGCGCTTTGGTTCGTATTCAGGCTCGGGGTCATGATTAATGGCTAACTCGACAAGAAGCTCAGGATCGAGTTCCACTTTCTCACCAGTATCGGCGCGAATCCTTTCAACTTCACCAGTTCTAAGCCTTCGATCCCAATACTCACTTTTGATGACCCAATATCCATCAGTAGGAATAGGTTTATTGGTTTTAGGATCAATCACAATAAGCCCACTTTTTGGCCGAATAAAATACATTAGCTGGCCTCCTGTCCAGGAAGTCTTATGATATTCCCCTTATAGTCATCTGTTTGTGCGATTGGAGTTTGCGGAGTATGGAAAACGACTGCATAAACTAGCTCTATTTTTCCGTGAAGGGTTTCACCAGTGCTTTCAATGGATATCTCAGAGGTTACCAGCATCGAATTGGAGACTTGCTGACCAAGAGTAAAATCTTTATCCATTACTTCTTCTATTTGACCAGCAAAATAATCAAGACGGTCGTCAATTCTCTCATTGGCTTCTAGGTGAGCCTCGATAGTAAGGTTAAGTGTACGTTTAAGAATTCGAGGCGCCTGACTATGCTCCTCGGCTCCCTCGACTTCAGTTTTAACTACAATTGCAGGTAGCTCATGGTCGTTAAGGTTTCTTGAGCGATTTGCGAACACATTGGACTTAGCAATGGTATTTGCCTCTTTGAGAAGGTCTTTAACCCTATGCCTAATTTTCATTCGTTGCATTGGACCAATCATCTAAACTCCTCTTTATAGCTAGTATCAAATTCGTGTAGATAGTCGTTGTCGTCGTCATTAATGTTTAGGTGTAAAATCATGTTCCCAGCATCGTCAGGATCTACAGCGGTAATTCGGTATTCGACCCCCCTAATGACAACGGTATCTTGATTTTCTACCGGTTCTTTTTTGAGATCGTAAAGAGTGACAAAGACATTAGGTTTTCGATTATTGAGGGCGGTGCCATCGGTGCCCGTTTCCCAATACTGTTCGGAGAAAACACCTCTTATTTTGTAGCGTCCTTCTCCCTTTTGCTGAAACCAAATGCCCTGCTTTTCGCCAAACTTTTTAAAAATCATCTCTACTGATTTTGGGACAGTGGAATTCCTAAAACGATCCATTTAGCCTTACTCCAACCTCTTTAGCACCATCCGGCGAGGCTTCAATGAAATTACCAATTCGCTTGTTATCAATGGTTACTTCATCCGGTGCAGTGCCAGTGGTATAGGAAGCTTTAGTTGTGACACCTCCCCCGATGCCACTGGCTTTTTCTTGCCAATACGCAGCCTGACCTTGCCCAACCACTTCTTTTTCATCAGCTTTTTTAAAAGCCCAACAGTGGACAACGGTGCCAGCAAATTTTTCAGTTGGCTCAGCATCGGAAGTTGGAATCACAAAAAGATCCCCAATAACAGCTGGAATACCAGACTTTACGCCACCAGGGGGCGCAATAAGAGTTAACGTGTCTCCACGGGATAAATAGTTAGTTGCCATTTAGTTTTAGCTCCAAAGTTAGAATAAACTTTTGGGAGGGAGCCATTTCTTATTTTCAACATACAAAAAACGCCGCCGCTGGGGATTAGCGGTGGCGCACATTTCTTTTAAGCTGCTAAATTTCCTTCTGATTTATATAGACCACGCCAATCCAAAGCTTTGGCTCCAATATCTAGCCAAGCTTTAACCTCGAAAGAACCAGTGTCAAAATCGGTTCGAGTCTCCACTTGCGGGGCGCGGATTCCATCGAGATAAGAAAGCTCGATCATGTCCACACCGTCACCTTGATCAGCAGCAAGGAACCAGGGTTTTTTAGTGTATTTATCACCAGAGCGTTCGATAAGGGTATTCAGACGCGGCTCAGAAATAACCATCAAGTCTTCAAATGGGTTGTAATCCTCTTGGGTCGTCGGATTGTATTTCTTATTTACGAGCTTAAGGGCTTCGGTTTTCATCCGCGATGGTACGATAATGTACTTAGGTGGAATGTTTAGATAGTCCTTCTTATCAATACCAACTTGGACTGACATTTTATATTCACCTTCGGACAAAGCAATCTCACCAAGCTCTTGCGGATCGTCAGCTCCAGTTAAGTTTCCATGGGCAGCACTGAAAAGTAGCTTACCGTCTCCCATCCTCGGATTATCGAGGAAAATGGACCAAACTAATAAGCTCTCAAGCCTTGCACCAGCGGCACCGAAATTACCTAGAGCATTAAAGGCGCTCAAGTCGTCGTTGATGATAGCTTGACGGGTAATACCAATCTTCCGACCATAAGTGGCGATGCGATATGATTCTTTGCTTTCGCCTAATGTTCCTGCATGGACTTCAGCACCTTCTGGAATTTCCTTGAAGCTTGGGTGCTCTCCCAAACGGACTTTCGTCATTTCCTTAAAGTCTGGAGCATTGCCAATTCTAACAAGAGGCTGAAATGTCTGGCGCTGTACCAAGCGTTCAAAGGAACCTAATAATGTTTTATGTGAAATATTGGCTAAAATAGCAGGAAAATCTGAAGTGGAATGGAAAGCACGTTGGGCAATCTCTGTTCGTCTTCGGCTCGCAATCACGATACCACGCTTATCCAAGCACTCTTTTGCGATTTCCACTAAACTCATTCCACGATACTGGTAAGCTGATTCATGCAACTCATTATTAGCAGGATCTTTACGGTGCAAGATTGCATTGGCAAGAGCATTGCGCCGGGTTTCAATTTCATCGAGGTCACCAGCAACCACTCGGGAGTTAGCTGTGCGAGTCTCCCCCGCATCTTTATCAAGCATTTTTTGAAAAATTCTCTCCCGTGCAGTTTCCAAGGGAACATCGCCGTCGATGAGTTCATTGGCGAATGTATCGGACAATCCACCTCTTACGCAAAAGTCTTTAATCGAAGATGTACGCTGCTTTTCTGCTGCCACAGCCGCTTTTCTCACTTGATCAAGGTCAACTGTATTGTTGTCTGGAGATTGAGGTGGGGCTGTAGGAGCCGCGGCTGTTGCTCCCCGGGTAGCCGGTGTTTCTGTTCCTGAATCTGGGGTGGTCTCGGGATTTGTCTTTAAATTTTTGTTCTTTGTAGTCATTTGTTCTAGGCTCCGAATTTGGATGGGGTTGGAATTTTTGGAAGGTTTTTTGCTGCGAGTTTGGGCGCCTGGATCGGCGGGGATAGGAACAAAAGAAAGCTCGTAAACCTCGTAATCTGTGGCTAAGAGCGTTCTATAAGCGGCGTTTGTATCGATTTGCCTCTCGGTAAATTGGTAAACCAAATACCCTATGGAGAGATTTCTTATTGTCCCATTTACTACATCTTGAAAGATTTCTTGGGACTTTTTATTGGAACGAAACCTAACAGTGGCCCTTCCAACTCCGTCTTCAAACCACACTCGTACGACAGAGCCAATTTGGTCATCGAGACGGTCCGCGTGGTGTGAATCAAGAAGAGGAGCCCCATTTTCCAAGCGTTCAAGACGTACATGGTTAGGATCGGTCGAAAGCTCTTCATGATAAGGTTCATCATCCCAAGGAACTCGTAACACCCTTGCACCTGTGGTCCAGGTAACATCTACCTCACTTGTTTTCTTGTTGACCGTTTCAGGAACAAATGAAGCTTGCCGGCTAAACGAACTTCCATCCACAGTACGCACTTTGAATGCGGGGGCAGGCATAGGTAAATCTCCTATGTGATTTATAAGTGTTATTTAGAAGGGAGGTATATTCATGTCTATGATCATAGACAGTAACTAAGTGGCGTTTTGCTCTTCTTTCTGCTTCTTTCCTACTGAAGGTTTTGCTTTTATATCT
The DNA here is from genome assembly GCA_050293845.1 of Pseudobacteriovorax sp. GTDB lineage: Bacteria > Bdellovibrionota_B > Oligoflexia > Oligoflexales > Oligoflexaceae > DT-89. The sequence goes on from JBNKNM010000025.1 coordinate 39,523, forward strand.
TGGCGACCATCTGCGGAAGAGATAATGCCCAGTTCATCGAGCTTTTTATTGTCCTCAGCAATTTCATTAAAGACCTGATTAGGATCGTAGCCACGGGATCGCACTTGCTCAGATATGGAAGAGAATGCAGCCCGAGTTTCCATGACATGAGCCTCTATTTCTGTTTTCGGGTCGATAAATTCCCGCTTCGGTGGAACCCAAGTTGCCCTTGGATTGCCGCGAGCCTTGCCAGATAAAACGGCAGCATCGACGAACCATTTGAAGACGGGACCACAAAATTGCGGAACAAGCATGTGCCAGCGCCAATGTTCGATGGACCGATAAAATTCCATAAAGGCCATGCGAGCCGATGAGTAATTAACTCTGCTGTAATCATTGGCCAATATGATATATGGGACTTCAAGACCTGCCGATATCGAATGAAGTTGATGAGCCACATATTCACCGTAACCCTGTACTATGGGTGGGTTTGAAAACTCAACGGTAGTTCCAGGTGGGGCAATTTTCCACTCCCCAGGTTCCAGCATTTCAAAGTCATCAAAGCGGTCGTCATCTTCTTCTGCTGCACCGTCCTTGTCAGTCAAAACACCAACAAGGCAAGCCGCAATTTTTTGTCGGACGAGCTGTGCGGATTCGTAGTCGTCTAAGTCGTTGATGCGCAAAATTGAAGGTGATAGCCATGGAAATCCTGTGACTTGACCAGGTCGGTGAGTTTCAAAAACATGAATTATATCCGAAGCGGGAACTTCAATTGATTTTAGCATCCTTAATCTATTTGAAGGGTCGGACGGATTCTGCTCGTAAAGCCAATATGATTTTCGGCGTCCATAGCGATCAAATTCAATCCCCATAATGCCTTTACTGGTATCAAGATAGTCAGACTCAAGTATCTGGATTTGTAAGGGGACGGCTAGACCAAAACTCGCTGGTCTAAAACGCTTTCTGATAAGACAGGAACCAGATTCAACAACTGTTTTCATAACAAGATATTCAATCCCATACAAATCGTGACGTCCATCAGCATCTACTTCTAAACTATCAGCCCAGTCTCGTAGAAGGGTTTCAAACTTCTTTGGCCCTTGAATCACTTGTGGCAAAATACCTGCACCAACTGTGTGACTTGCTATCGCTTTTACTCCACGCTTGGCATAGCTATTATTAACTGTGAGATATCGGGACCGATCTATCAGAGTTTTAAGACCCGACTGCATAAGTTCATTAACTGTACCACTGTGAGTTACCCAACCATCGGTCCTTCGACCCTTACTTGCAGCTTCGAACCTGCGCCTCGAATTTTTCCCCCATCCCTTCATATGCTCCATCATGACACGATTTTGCATCCTGCGTCTGGCTTGAGCAGGAGAGACATAAGAGATCATTTTATCGAGGTAGTTCATCAAAATCCTTTTCGGAAGGTCGATCTAATACGCTTGCGCTTTTGTCCCTTACCAAGGGATCGAAGAATGATACGCCGGACTTTCAGCATTTGTTCTAGGGATTGGTATGTAATTTCTTTATCTGCAAAGCGGACGGTAAGTGCCCCTTCAGCAATAGCTTGCTCAAGAGCGTCGAGATTTTCTTGTGTAAATGATGACATTGTATTGCCTCCCATGGGGTTTGACAGTGGGAGGCTCATTTACTGTTCTACTGGATTTTCGAGCGAATGGGATTAGCAGTGGCGCACATTTCTCAATCTGAAAATGATATTTTTTTATATCTAATAATATCAATATGATATCTATGATATATTTGATATTTTCAATTTTACTGCTTGCGCTTTCTTCTCTCTCCGCTACATTCATTTCTAAGAAGAAGGAGTAAAAAAGCTATGAACGACATCAAAGACAAGGGCAGCCTTCAGACCAATGTTCGTTGGTCAACGCACGAACAAAAGGAAGCATTTCACAATGCTCTAGCTCAGTATGACGGCAAGGTGAACGATTACTTAATAGCACTTATAAAGAATGACCCCATCACAGGAATGCCCGCAGGTGTTACTGAAGTAGATAACCGCAAATACGGTACATTCAAAGAAGCCTTTGCGATGCTCGCTAAAATGGTCAACGGCTTTGAAGGAGAGGCAAAAGCTCGCACACGCCTTGCCGACAAAGTTATGGAAGAAGCCAAAACACAGATTGAAGAAATGTCCAAGTCCCATAAGGAAGAATTAGACGTTCTTAAGGGTAAAGTCGCAACGCTTGAAGAATACGGCAGTGAGCTAAAAAAGCTAAATGCCGACCTTGAAAAAGAAAACGGTCAGCTCAAAACTAAGGAAGAGAAGACCTTGGCATTTATGGAGAAAAATCAGCAGTACCGCGACGACCTGCAAAGCCAGCTAAACATTGCCCATACCACACTTTCAGAACTTGAGAAAAAAGTGGAAAATTACGACACACTAAAGGAACTAAAAGACAACCTAAAGGCTGAGTGTGAATCACTTAGAACGAAAAATGAAAAAATCCCTGGTTATATTTCTCGGATTGATGAGCTTTACAAGCAAGTAGCTAAACTTGACGGACAGCTTGGCCAAATCCAGAATCAGCTCAGCGAGCAAAAACAAACCCATGAGCAGGAAAAATCCGATTGGAAAAATGACCTCAAATCCCTACGTGAAGAGAGCGAAAGTAAAGCCAGCACTGAAAGGGATAAACTTCAAAGTAAAATTGACCTACTGATTACCGATCTTGCTACTAAAAATTCCCAAGTAAGCCAACTCAATGAGTTACTTAAAACCTCCGAAGAGGGTAAAAATATTTTACAGCAGCAGATAGACGAACTTCAGAAAACCAAGTTCGCCCCAAATGATTAAGGCGTCAGCGGCTTTGCTTGCTCCCAAGTTCTGCAACAGCATCAATTAACGATTCAATGCCGCCAGGTTTTAGAAAAATAGCATTAGCTCCGAGCTTTGTATAAGTGTCAAGATTGTCTTGTTCTCCAGTGTAGACGAAGATCGGAGTGTCATTTTTTGGTTTGAGTTCCATCAAAATTCGTTCGCCTCCACCCGAAGGCATATTGATATCGGTAATTACCAGATCAAAGTCTTCAACACCAAGCAGTTCTGATGCTTTACGACCATCGTGAGCTAGGGTGCAATCATGGTTCGAAAGCGCCTCTTTGACCGTATCCGCTACATCTAAATCGTCGTCCACAATCAAAATTTTCATAAAAAACCTCCACTTATCTAAAAAAAAATCGGAAATACGAAATATTAGTTCGTAATTTACGAAGATATAACTTCGTTTTTTAATCGGCAAGTCCTCGTTATATTATTAATTAATAATATCGAGTTGTTAGTGAATATTGCCTCTGTCATATCTCAAAACATAAGAAAAAGACGAAAAGAGCTAGGTTGGTCCCAGCAGGAAGCAGCCGACAGAATGAAATGCACTTTACGTAATTACCAGCATTACGAAAACCATTCTCAACCTCCGAACTTTTCCATTGGAACCTTACAGCAAATTGCTAACGGCCTTAAATTTGAGTTTATGGAGCTTTTCGCTGGAGTCGCCGAACCAAGCCCTAGTGAAAAAGAGAAGCAAGAGCTTGCTAAAATTATCTGCGAGAGCCTTGCCAAATTGATCAAATAATTTTTTTCTGTTCCTTTTCTTTTTTTAGCACGCACCTCCCCGCCCCTATAGGCCGCAAGGGGCTAGTACCCTATCCGCCGGGGCTTGATAC
>JBNKNM010000026.1:0-41789 GCA_050293845.1 Pseudobacteriovorax sp.
AGAGAGAGCTTGTGAGTAGCCATGTTGGCTTCTTACACAGCTTCACATAATTCACACTAGGGTGGTGAACCAGGAAAAGATAGTATTACTAGTGTTATAGCTAGTAATTATATAACTTCATTCTTAATAATATATATAAAAAAATAAAAGAGAGTGACTCTGTGAATGTGGAATTTTGAGATAAACCACTGGAAGAAAAGAGGAAGCTGGTTATACAGGCTTTGTGAATTATGGTGAAGTGTTGAATTATTGTTTTCTCACGAAAGCCATAAAAGCCAGACCCCATTGGAGCCTGACCTCATGCTGTTAAACTATACTCTGATATAATTGGGATGCAAGTATATATTTGGAAAAACTTTTGGTGCGCTTGGATTCCTTAATTTCTAGCTCTATGACTTCACCTCCTTCGATAAGGTCAGTTAGAATTTCTTGCCTGAGCCTGCGATCAACCCTTTGGAACCTTCTGGTAATATCAGACTGTGTGACGCCATTCGAGTAGCGACCGATAAACTCTAAAATCTTTTTAAGGGTCTCGTCCTTTGGATTCTCGGCCCGGTTTTCCTCTAGGTAGCCGACAAGGGTATCCCTTGCCCGTCCCGTAAACGCCACCCCAAACTCCAGATCTTCCATTGTGATACAGCGCCGGCCATCGGCTATGGTATGAATTGAGGCATATCTTAGGGCTTTTTCAGCCAATCTCCCCAGGGTGTGGATCTCGTAGTACTTGGCATCCTTGTTTTGCTCAAGAGCATGAGCTTTACGAGAGATACTAAGCCGCCACTCCTGCCATTTCTTCTCAACCTCCTTATCCCAATCTAGCAGTTTAGCTTCTCGCACCACATTGGTTCCTTGTAGAAAATCATAGGGAAGCTCCAAGTTAGTCTTAAGCAAGTCTAGAACCTCCGAAGGGATTCCATAGCGAACGTCTATTTGTGGCTCGATAAACTCAGGTGGTGCCAGGATAAAGTCAAAGCGAGAAAGTAGCCCGCTCTTATAGAAGGGCTCCTGTTTTAGTAGCTTCTTAAAGCCGCCAAAAGTGCCGTTCCCAAAGATGCTAAAATGGGGATCTTTCACAATTTTTAACGACTCATCTTTTTTCTTATTGGACTGCCCTCGCAGTATAGCATTACCCCAGATAGAGCAAAAGTCACCCAGAAGACTATGAATTAGGGCAGCTTTGTTAGCAGTGATGCTTTCAAGATAATTGATTAGCTCATCTCGGCACATATAAATTGCCGGATATTCGTCTAATATACGTAACAGTCCTGAGGTAGATATGGGATCGGGCTTAAGTGACAACGACCTTAAACAATCAACGATCTGCTGGGGTGCTCTGATATAGTCGTTCTTTCCAAAGGCTACGCTTCCCACGATCACAATATAGCTAGCAAGCTTAGATCTTGTGGGAGTCATATATAAGCCTTGGGTAAGAGCTGATACCGTGGAGACTGCCGACGCTATGGCCCAATGATCATAGGGTGTCTGACAGGTTTCTTGGATGGCAACTGCCAATTGCCATAATCCACCTCTAGGACAAGGAGCCTTTGGCGTTCCCTCAAATTTGGTCTCTGGTTTTTCAGAGGCAATCCTTTTCTGAGGAGCCTCCCGCTTGCGCTGTTTCCTTGAAACGCTAATACCAGCGTGATGGAAAAGCGTGCCAAGGGTACGCCCTTCGCTCTTAAATGAAACCCATTTTTTAGCGCAAACACCTGATTGGTATTTATTGCTTTGCTGTGACCAATTGTCCCAAACCTCAAGACCGTGGCTATCCCCCGTAGAGTGAAGGCACATACCGATTTCAAGCCAATCCTCGTAGTTGTGTGACCTGTCACAAAGTCGAGAAAGAGCTTCACTAACGGCGAACCAATCCACGCTACCCTCCAGATAGCCCTGACCTTTTCTATGGGATTGCTTGGTCGGTGTAGGGACACTATTAAGTTTTTCTTTTTCTGATAGCTCGATAAGCCATCCAGGTGCCTTTTTCATGGGAATATTCCAAGGCTCGCATTTATTAACCCACCTATAACGTTCCCCGGAAAGATGGAGACTAGGAGCAAGGACAACATACCCGCCGTTAGCACGGATATCGACGCCTTTTAGGATTCCTGTTCGTGTCTTTAGAGGTTTATGGGTGCGATAGAAAATATGAAACCCACCACCGCCGGTGTGTGCCATAACTGTACGAAAATCTTTACCATGTTTTGCTTTTAGCTCTTTAAGAGTTTCGAGGCCACCATTTTTCTTATCTGCATCGAGGACAATTAGAGATTCGCCACAATAAAGCCCGACATTTGATCCATTAAAATCGTTGGAATCAGAATGGACTCTAGCTGACTTGAAGCCATCTATAGACTTGGGGTGTTTTCCAGGGCTGCGACAATCAGTTTCACCGCAAGTACATTTTCCGCCCTCGATGGTATAGAGAGGAAAAGTTTGAAAGTTGCTAGCTGAAAATATATCGAGTGTTTTTTGCAATTCGGTCATACCGTTGCTCCAAGTTTAAGTAATCAAAAATTAACTCAGGTCTTTGGTCAGGGTTGTTGCTTGCGCTTAGTTCTAGAATCATTTCTTCGAATTTTTGAATGTGTAGCAACATAGCGACTCCTTAAAATAAAGTGCTAAAAGGGCATTTCTGCTGGATCATAAAAGTTTGGTTCCACACGAGGAAACTTGGGGTTCTTACTCGGTATAATATTGATAGTGGTAAACTTTAGGTTGTTAAGCTTCCAAAGCTTTAGCTTTGCTCTTTTGCGTTGCCAACTTTGATCAGCTCCCGTGAGAATCCATTCTTTATACCTTTTACTGTCCTTCGTGTAGTAGTAGACAATAGCGCATTCTACACCATTTTTAGTTTGTTGATCGTTATAAACTTTAAATGAAGCTACAGTATAGGTGTCATAACTTGGGCCTTGATAAGTCTCATCGGTATGATTGATAAATAGATGCCCACAATGATCACAGGTTGTTTGGCTCTCTGACATGCTCTCACACTTAGGACATTTTCTTAGGCCATCGGATGAACCGGAACTACTATCGGTTTTGCGTTCTTGTTTTCTAATCGAGCTTTCGATGTCGGGATCTTCGATTGATCCGAATCGATCCAAGTTTCCAGCCATATCGAGTACAAGGCAATCCTTCTTGTCTTCAGCTATTCTTAACCCGCGTCCTAGACACTGAATCAGAAGAGAAACCGATTGCGTAGCCCTTAGCATCACTACACAATCAATGCTAGGTGCGTCAAATCCGGTCGTGAGCACTCCGACGTTTATGATAGCCTTATATTTCATTGCTTTAATATCGGTTAGAATCGACTTTCGCACGTTACCTGTAATATCACCATCGACATAACAGACCGTTTCAGGACTCAAATAGTCATTAGTGATTTGGTCGAAAACTTCCTTTGCATGGTCCTTAGAACAACAAAAGAAAATTGAAAGCTTTCGATCGCTGGCTAGTCTGTGCCATTTTTCAAGACATGCTCCAACCACCTTGTTTGACTCTACAGTCAACTCTTTGCTGTTATAGTCACCCGTGGAACTAACCTTGACGTTGCTGGTATCGATAAGGGACTCAATTTCCGGGAACCTATAGTCGGATAGGTAGCCTTGGTTGATAAGATCTCTCATCTTGATTTCATAGGCAAGGTCTTCAAAAAAAGCTTTATCATCTCCCCATATTTCACCAATTCCAAGTCGCCAGGGTGTACCCGTAAAGCCAACAATAAACTTAGCGTTCGCAGAGTGAACCTTGAAAATTTTTCCATAGCTGGTTGAGCTATCGGTATTTATCAAGTGGGCTTCATCGATAATTATCGCGTCAAAGAAACCGCAAGTATCAGGTTTATTCCTAAGTGAGTCGCGGGAGGCAAAGATCACTTGTTGTTTCTTATCTTTCCTGCCTTCGCCAGCACAATAGACGCCGGTCGTGATAGTAGGCTCAAGGTCGTTAAGAGTTTCCTCATTTTGAGTGAGAAGGTGACCTTGGTGACAGAGCACCAAAATCCTAGCCCAGCGATGGTCCTTTAAAAACCATTGGCAGACCATGGCAACCATAAGGCCCTTACCTGAGCCAGTAGGAGCAACACCTAGTATTCTATGGCTTAAACCCGCGTCAATTTTCTTAGCAATGCTTTCTATCATAGCTGTCTGATAGTCCCTTGGCACAAAGATCCTCTGTGCCGCTAAAGGCAATGCCTTTGCAGTCTCCATTATGTCATCCTTAATTAGTCTTAGTTTTTGTTAGTTAGGGGAAAAGATGGGCGAATGCCTTCTCCCTTGGTGGTTAGCTCTTCATAAGCTTTTTGATTGCTTCCTCAAGCTCTGTAACTTTAAACGGGACACCTTGAGCGATAAGCTCTTGATTGATTCGTTTCATCTCGCTGATATCTTCAACACCCATACGCTTCATAGCGTCCATAACGAGCACTTTTTGATGGTCGAGGCCCTTATACGGGGGCGGACCTAACTCTGCACTAGAAAGCTTAATAGGCTCCTCAGAGGTGACCTCTACGTGACTCATCTCTTCAATGCTATAAATGCCAGAAAGATCATTTGGGAAAGCACGCCTTAAGGCTAGGGATTCGGCAACCTTTGCAAGCATGTGCTCTGGGCCTTTTGCCCAAAACCCTGTTGGCACCATTTCCCCTGTGTGTTTGTCCTTATGCTTTTGTACATAGGTAGCAAACTTTGCAATACCCCAAGTCGGTTCTCGGTGGCCCTTACGGTATACACCCACCTTAGCTGCCAGGGGTGAATTATCATCGATCCAAAAATCACACCAACCCATGTCTTTGTCATACCAAAAGGGACCAACATAGCCTTCATGCTCACCCGTACGTTGGGCTATGATCCTTAGTGCATTCACACCAAGGAAGGGACGCATGATATTTTGCTTCTTATCGCTATCCCATACCTTGATGGCGTAGATTTGTTGCGTAAGTAGATCAAGACCACACTTATTCGCAGTATATAGTATCAACTTAAGCTCATCATCAGAGCAGCCTTTAGCAGCGATATTTTTAATAAGCTCAAGTTGAGCCTGTGAATCGCTGTTATCCAATTCTGTTGCGAGAGCGGTCATAAAAATTCTCCTAAGTCATCTTCATCAAGGGCGATGTCATCTAAGGTGTTTTCGTTTAGTTCGGGCTTTTTCTTACTGGTTCTTGTTTCCTTCACAATACCTAGCGTAGGAAATATTGAAATCATGGTCGTCTCAGGGCACTCCATTTTAGAAAGAGCTTTAATCATTCTATTAACTGAACTTGCTCCAGGTTTATTTCTACCGTTAATGAAGCACGATAGAGCCGTTGTGTTAATATTTGACTTTTGAGCAAAGTATGCTTGGCTCACTCCCTTAAATGATAGAAAGCTCTTTAGTGCTTTTCCTTTAAATTCGTACACTCTGTTTTGCATATTATCTCCTTGCAATTTCGCTATGTAAATAGGTTCTAAATTCACTCATGGTAAAGGGAAGTATAGGACCAGGATCAAGCCTTGCATCCTTATCTATTCTTGCCTCATTTATGCCGCATACATTGTCTGGATCTATATCGTGCTTATCAATGAGCCATAAGGTAAGTGCTTTCAGGGATTCAACTTGCTTTTTTGTACATGAGTCCCATTCAAATGGTGCTGCTTCGTTTGGTGAGTGCGCTCGTTCAAGTTTTACCTTGTCAAGCTTTACGACCTCCTCTGTTTCAGTAACAAAAATATTTTCTCTATAGATATCTACGATACCCCAGGACATAAGTACTATTAGAATATGATTATGATCGGGGTTATGACCATTCCATAGAACCTGGCCGCCATGACGTTGTTTGAAGTGCTCATATGAGATGTAATGAATACGTCCAACGCGATCAATTAAGTAGTGTCCACCTTCGCTGCGGTCCTTAAGAGTTTTTAATGCACGAGTGAGTCCGCGCATAAGAGATGCCTTGATCGTAACTCCAATGGGTTTGGTTACAAAAAAACTTTCTTGCCCAGAAAGATCTTTTACTAGTGGCTGCTTATTATGCTTAAGATATCTAGGTAAACTCAAAACTAAAGACTCCAATAAAAATCTTAGGCGAGTGATCTCAAGTGATCTTCTACAGCCTAGCCTCATGTTTTTTTGAAAGTCAAGTGGCTGAAAATACGCTATTGGGCAAGTCTTATAGTGGAAAACGTTTTTTGTTCACGATGAACTATCACGAATCATCACGAATTATCACGATTCGTCACGAATCATCACGACATTTTGATCAATTGTTCACGATGAAAATTTTGAAAATATTTTCGACTAGACCCAAATTTTTTGCTGTGTTTTGATTCGACCTAGACAGCGATTCCGCTGCGTTTAAACAAATTTTAAAAATGAGGTAATCTTGTGGTTAAGAAAAGTCTTAGTACATTAATTTTTTGTGCAATATCATCTACCGCCTACCCATCTAATAGTTCGAGTATCGGTGTAAGTGTTGATTCGCCCACACAGTTACACCATGTGAAAGATTCAAATATCGAACTAAAAGCATCTGTAAATAAAGTTTCACAACGCGATATTAAAATTCGTGAGTCAAATTATTACAGTGCTGCAAATGTTAGGTTGAAAAATATGGTATTTGGTTTGGCATTACAACAATCTACATTCGATAACAACTTCTTTGATAAGGGCTTTGGACAACACAATGCTTTATCTCTCCTTGCAGCTTACACGGTAGCAGATTTTGTGACACTTGGTATTGAAGGTGAATTTGGAAACCTAAATCAACACATTTTCGACCTAGATTCTACGGTGCATTACAAAGGATATTATGATGACCGTTCATATAACCGTTACAAGGTTGGGGTTGCAGTTCATCAAGATGGCTATGAGTTGGGCCTTGCTTATAGCCCGAAATACGATCAAAACGCATTACTCTTTAGAGAAGAAATTTTAGCTCATGGTAAGTTAAGTATCTCAAATCAAAATGATATTGGGATTATAGCTAGGGTAGAACCAAGGTATGAAGGACAGTATAGTTACGATTTAACGGTATTATATGATCATAAAATAACTGACGCATTAAGCATGTATAGCGGAATAGCTTACTACGAGTTTAATCCAGAAGATGAGAAAATTAAGTCCTATGAAGCTAAAGTTGGTGCATCCTATCAATTGTCAGGTGTGATTCTCGGTGCACAATTGGCCTATAAATTATCTGACCCCAATGATAATTTCCGTAACCCAGAACAAGAGACGTTCAGAGGTGGAGTTTCTTTGGCGGCTAACTTCTAGTTTTCTTAGATATGGTTTTGTTTTTTAACTAGGTCTTTGGACCTAGCTCTTATGGAGGGTTTAAATTTATGGGTATAGCGCGAGAAATTATAAAGAAAGTACCTCTTGATTATGCTTCAAGAGCAATGACAAACATATACGATCTTATAGAAAGCAGTGAAGATCTTGAAGAGTATCTTATAGCGGAATTTAGGTCAGCAAGCTTAGATCTAGCAGAAGCTGTTGATCGCCGCATCGCAGTCATGAAACGATTCAAATCTGAAATCGGTCACCTCACGGAGTTAAAGACAGAGATAGAAGGTTACTTGGCAACAGTTAAGAAAGCGGATGTACGTCTTAAAGAACACACTATGTTTATAATGACTGCAAACGAACAGCTAACATATAAAGGAAATCTAGGTAGACTAGCACTACAAAATTCACCGGTTAGAGTCGAATTTACATTTCCTGTTGAAACCAAGACAATATCAAACTGCATTAGCGATGCAGTATTGCTGGAATTAGATGTCCCGGAAAAATATATAACAAAGCATGTTCATTATTCTATTAATCGTGAAGCCGTAAAAACTTATCTAAACCAAAGCCCGAAGGTGAGTTTACCTTGGGCACGACTAATGCAAGGGCAACATATTCGAATTAGGAGAGTTTAATCATGATTCGCAAAACAAAAATTCCAAATCAAATACAAATTTCCAATAATAAAGATACTCCTTACTCGAACGAGTGTGATGGGTTACTTGTTGTTGGTGAAAAACGAAGACCTTAAATTTAAAGAGATATAAATCTAGTGGATCTTGATCAGAATCGAGCCTTTCATCAAATTACGCAAGGCTCTCGTTTCTGGAGTGAATCAAAAAGGCATGGGATTATTTATGACTAAGTCTTATTTAACGGTTAAAGAGGTTGCCCAGATGCTCAATAGAAGTGTCGGAACAGTTCGAAACTGGTGCAGCCAGGGTAAAATTCCATATAAAAAAGTGTTGGGTAAAAATATGTTTGAAAAATCTGTCCTAGAAAAGTGGCTAGAATCTCAAGATCTCAGTAGCGATGGCGATGAATCTGGTGACAAAACCCTGGATACTTTGGAATAACTGTTTGGCAAAATGCCATGGACCATGATTTCACTGGGTTGTGACGCCATAATGCCATTGATATTGAATTTCTAAAATGATACTTTGTGGGGTTTTATATATGGGTACTGACAGTAAAGACAGTAGTACTGACGCGTTCTTTGACAACTATATATCTGTTGAACAATTTGCTGAGTTGGTGGGTAGAAAGCCGCGGACAATTAGAAACTGGTGCAATCAACGAAAGATTCCTTTTATTAAGGCTGGAAGTAGCATTAGATTTCAAAAGTCCTCGGTAGATGCATGGCTTGCCTCACAGGAGGTAAAAAATGTTAGACGTCGAAAGCACTAAATCTAGCAGTGGGAGCATAGTATTATGAGTATCACTGTTAGAAAAAGAAAACGAGCAGGCAAAACCTATACCTTTTATCAAGCTGAAGTAGTTATCGAAGGCAAAAGAAAAACAAAATCTTTTTCCAATCGAGCTGAAGCTGAAGAGTGGGAATGCCAACACAAGAACTTTGGAACTTTTAACTTTCTGTCTCCAGTTCTGAAGGAAGACTATTTGCTAGAAGACCTTGTAAGGGAGTATCGGCAAAGAGAGGAACCTGTGAAGCGTCTTTCTTCGGTGGAAGCCGATGATTGTAGGTGGACCTATTTTCTCGATTCTCCTTTAGCCCAATGCCCGGTATTAAAGATTAACGACATGGCAATAGATTATTGGTTTGAATGGTTACACGCCCATCCTACTGTAAAAGGATACAGGCGAATTACTTTCGAATACGAACTAGCGATGTTTAAAACCCTACTTAACTGGTATCGAAATAACAAGGACTATGCTTATAGGATTCCTTTTGTTGAAAGGCATAAGAAAAGAACAAGAATTCCTGGCAAGGTGAGCTTTAGAGGGAAGACAAGCGAGTTTTTTATGACAGCGGGACAAGTCCTAGATTGGTTCGAGGCTTTGGCTAAAATAAAAAATCCTGTTTATCTTAATTTAGCTCACTTGATGGTTGGTACAGGTTTTAGGATAGGGGAAGCTTGCGGGCTTCGTTGGAAAGATAATATAGACTTTGAAAAAAAGACTATAGTAATAGACCGAAGCCTATCTTGGCACAAGAAAACAAAACGGCCTTATCTGCAAGATCTGGGTGTTGCAAAAAACCAGCAATCGCTAAGGACAATTGCCATGCCCGATGGACTGAGACCAATGCTTTTAGAAATGAAAGTAAAAAGCAAGAATAGGTATTTTGTTTTTGAAAGGGATAGTGGGGAAGCACTTCACTACTCGACGCTGCACAAAGCTTTTACGGGAGCATTTGAGAAAGCGAAGATTGAATTTTCTGGCACTCACATTTGCCGTCACACCTTTGCAACGCTAGCTTTAAAGGTTACTGGTAATATCGCTCTTGTGCAAAACATCTTAGGGCATACCAGTGATAAACAAGCAAGGCACTATGCAAAGATCTCTGTGTTAAATGGCAACGACACACCAAGCCAAGTCTACAATCTTCTCCAAAAAGCGAACCATATAGGCGAGCAAAAAGAAACCCCCGTAAGCTTCTAACAACTTACGGAGGCTTTCTGCTTCACGGATTTTCTCGGTGTCTTTGTTTCCTCTAATTTCTACGGTCTAGCAAACTCTTGAAATTATTGGCTTTTTAGATCCCGTACAAAATTCCGTACAGTTCATTTTTTTTCTCTATCACTTCAAGGACTTAAGCCTTATTTGGTGGAGGTAAGCGGAGTCGAACCGCTGACAACTGCGCTGCCAGCGCAGTGCTCTACCAACTGAGCTATACCCCCGTAGAGAGGGACTTATATATCCTTAACAGGTGGGGCTTGTCAATCCCAGAGTTATAGATTTAAGGTTATAAAAAAAATACCTCCCTTTCTAATATATGAGCTACATCCCTCCACTGATCGCCTTGCAGCGATCAAATCGGGTACGGACGGGTGTTTCGTGTTTCAGCAAAGAGAAACCTGTCCATACCCAGGCCATGTCATTACCCGAAACTTTTAGGCAGCTTTGACCGCTCCATCACCATAAATTCGCTCGAACCAGCCAAGCTTTCAGGTATGGGGCTGGAGCACTTGCCAGCAATCTGGTAGATTTTCCTTGGTCTTTCCGTGAAAAATAACAGAGAGTTGTGAATTGGACAGCTTTAGGCAGCATTTTTGGAACTATCTTACATTTGGCATTGCTGCGGCACTCCCCTTCATCGGCATCATAACGGCATGCCATGCCATCACTAATAAACGAGACCCTAGATCGGCGGTGGGATGGGCAGGACTCATTTTATTCTCACCCGGCATTGGCGTTCTTACCTATTGGGTTTTTGGCGTCAATCGTGTGCGAAAAAGAGCACGGCGGAAGTTTGAAAGCCTTCGGGCTCTACAAGGCTTAAGTATAACGGAAGCTAAAATCACATCACCCCCTTTCACCCCTCAGCTGGTTCAGCTTTCTCAGTTGACCCGAACAACAGTCGCTCAACCATTATGCTATGGCAACCACATTGACGTTTTGCAAAATGGAGATGAGGCTTATCCTGAAATGCTAGCTGCGATAGCAAATGCTAAAGAGTACATTTTAATTGCCAGTTATATATTTGCCAGGGATGAAGTGGGCACACAGTTTGTAAAGGCATTAGCATCAGCAACAAAGCGCCAAGTAAAAGTCAGACTTTTAATCGATGATATAGGGGCTCGCTATTCTTTTCCTGCCATTTTTCATCTAGTAAAGCAGCATCATGATATTCTATGGGCGAAGTTTAATCGAAGCTTTTGGCCTTGGAATTTTCATTTCGCTCAATTGCGTAATCATCGTAAGGTTTGTGTTGTCGATGGTAAGCTGGCTTTTATTGGTGGCATGAATATCAGCCAACAAAACCTATTACAATCAAACACCCTAAAGCAGGGCGTTCAAGATCTACACTTTAAGATACAAGGACCTACGATTACTGATATACAGTCCGTCTTTGCTAAGGACTGGTATCACTCAACGCGTGAAAATATACTGGATTTTTTAAAACCCTATGAGAAGGTAGATACGTATAACTCTGTTGCAGTCAGGGTCATTCCTGATGGTCCTGATGAGGATTTAGATAAGCTGCGCTGGACTATTTTAGGAGCCATATCCGTAGCACAGAAATCGATTATGATCGTGACACCCTATTTCATTCCTGACGATAGTATGATCTCGGTACTAAGTATCGCGGCATCAAAAGGAATTGCTGTCGAAATCATCTTGCCAGAAAAAAACAATCACCCTTTCGTTCACTGGGCGAGCATACCGTCTCTAAGGCAACTTATGGAGAAAGGATGCCGGATATATTACAGTCCTCTGCCATTTGATCATTCAAAATTGATCGTCGTCGATAAGCTTTGGGTACTTCTAGGTTCAGCAAACCTTGACCCCAGAAGCTTGCGCTTAAACTTTGAGTTGAATATAGAATGCTACAGTCCCCAGTTTGCTCACACTATGGCAACAATTTTTTTAAAAAAGCTACAGGAATCTCGTCGCATTGAAATAAAAGATGTTACGCAACTATCCTACATAAAAAGACTGCGTAACGGTTTTGCCAGGTTGTTTAGCCCTTACTTGTAAGGTAATAATGTACTAAGGGTTTAGCCAGGAACAAATAAGATTCTAGAACCTGGCTTGCAAAGTAAAGACTACAAATTGAGTATGACACCGCTGCAGCCTAACAAGCCACGTTAAGACTTTAATCGACTTCAGGTAGGGTAAGCCTTAAAGGCATTTCTTCATTATTCCATAATTTTAAGGAAAAAGAATCATCGGTAGGCCGTCCATAGAGAGGGTCATAAGTATCAATAACCACAGCAATACGATCTCTATGTGGCACATCAAAAGCAAAGGCGGTTCCTTCAATTCTCACTTTCATAGCCTCCCCTGCCATGACATCCCTTAGCGTTAAAATTCCATGGGTCATAAAAGTACCAAAACCCCTTTGATCAACACTATAGAAATAGGCTACCATTTGGATATTGGGATCATTGGCTTCTACCCAAACATCAAGGCTAGGGATACCGCGAAGTTTTTTAGATGACCGCAAGGGGTCTGTATAATAAATGGCACCATATTTTTTGTTTATAAGAGGCAGCCATTTTTTAACTTTAATATTGGTATAAGAATCCAGGACTGAACTAATAAAGGGAATTCCTGTTGAAGCTCCCGAATCTTTGAATGAGTGTATAGTCGTATATTTTGTTCTACTTTTGAGAGTTAAAGCAACTTCGTCCTCATTCAGAGGCTGCATAGGAATTTCGTCAAAAGCTAACCGTTCTCTTTCATAATTGAAGACAACAGGCAATTCATTAATATTTTCTTTTTTATTCATCAGCCAACGATCAAACCAATTGTGAACATCTATCCAAACCCCCTTCGTTAAACCGAATAAACCTGATATTTCTGCTGTTATATGAATTCCAGGATTCATTATCAATTTTTTAGGTGTGGTAAGCTGATTATAAAAATCTAGATGCTGGTTAGGGGGAAATAAATTATCTTTATAAGAATTTGCCAATAACACGGGAGCATTTCGTCGATTGATTTCTTCTACAAAACTTACAGCACTTCTTTCCATAGCCCAGTCTATAGTTTCTTCTAAATTATTATACTCCGTTAGGTTTTCATACATTTGATGAATGGCAGGATCAAGATTTCCCGTTAACTCTCCTGAAGCTACCAAAAGATCTGTCCAAACTTTCTTGACAGTGTTTCCCGCAAAAAGTGACTTCATCAGATCGCTCCACCCGCTCATGGCTGCGACCGTGGCAATTCTGCTATCCTTTGCTAGAGCTATGAGGCTTATACCTGCACCATAGGACACCCCAGCCATACCTATATGCTCAATATCAACCGGCTGCGTGTCAATCAGCCAATCGATAATCGCTGACACATCAGCTATATCGGATGGACTAGCAACACCAACAGCACCGCCCGAACCACCGAATCCACGGGTGGCATAGCTAAGAACGATGTATCCTTTCTCGGCAAACTGTTTAGCTTGCAGCAGGTATTCTTGCTCATTAAGAGCCCAGGAGCTAGAAAATATAATGGCTGGCCGCAGACCAGGGAAGTAAGCCGATTTAGGAACAAATAAATCGGCTTTGATGCGAACTCCATCAAAGGACGTTATATTGATGTTTAAGTCGGTAGTGTACTTGGTCCACCAGCTATCTAAGTTGGAATGGTCTTGGTACGAAGCATTATTGCAATTGGTCAAACATAAGCTGAAAGATAGGAAAAAAGCTAAGAAAAGATAGTTTCGCATTATAGACTCCTAAATTTTAATCCCCTATTTGCTGTACAGCAAATCTATTTATTTTATAGTTGAAATTAAGATCAGAGGAAAGAAATTAGGAGTTGAGCATTTCTATAGTGAAAATTGTTTAAAATTTGTATGTAATTACAAAATCATTGAGTACAGTTGTAAGGTGTTTTTTAGGTCCAATTATCTCTTCATGCAGCAAGCAATTGGCTTTCCATAAAATATTTTATTGCCTTCTACTTATCTTTTTGCGAAAAGCTGTAGTCCAATACATACTTTTGTTTGGTTCTAGGATGATGGCGACCTAAAAAGATGTTGAGATCCTTATAAACTTTATTCCACACATGTGTTTCTATTAGCAATTGATGATTTGCTAGAGCACCATTAACTTCAAGCACCATAATTTTTTCATTAATATTTAACGCGTTTGCTAATTGTTTAAATCCTATCTTCTTAAATATTTGCACCAGTTCTTTATCAGTATTCAAAATAAGATATTTGCTTCTTGACTGAGCAGCAATCCTAATAACTTGTTGGAGCATTGGCACCAGAATATCGGATAAGATAACTTTTTTACTCACAATAAGATTGGTCATTATAATATGACTATGGCGCAACACATCATCGCGAAGGGCTTCTTGAAGCCTATGGGGCTTTTCGCTGGACCCTAGGCTATCAAAAAATACCAAGTTAAAATAAGCCACACGGTTCGCACCTAATTTACAGCATAGTTCACGAGATATGTTTCTTACCGATCTCACATCAGGAAGCTCGGATTCAGGCTTAGCAAATACACTAGGTAGAAATTCCTGAGGTGGGTAGGAGCGGAGATAATAATTTGCTTTTTCCAAATAGCAAGCTTTATCAAAGTTATGAAAACGAAAATTATATTTCCTTAATAAATGAGGGGTTACCTCTTGCTGCATCATAACTAAGTACTCGCAAACAGCATGCTCATACTCTTCACTCACCTCGAGATATTCTAAATATATGCGAAAACGATCTTTCCATTGAGACTGGTAAAAGTTGTTAGAATTTTTTACCAGTATTTTGAATTCTCCCCTACCGGGAATGTAAGCCGTAAGATCCATGTTTTGGCCCGGTAATATGCTTTTCCACCTTGAAGAGCAAACTAAATCGATTCCTTTGGCAGTAAACCCATTACATTGAAAAAGAATTATTTCTTTATAGAAAAATGGATCAGCACAACTAATCTGAGGGCGTATATAAGTTTTACAAGGAATAAGGTCAGTGCCAATAGCGTGAGTGAATTGATTATAACCATCGAATACTGCTAGTTCAAACTGCACGCCGATACGCTGCCTCGTTTGTTTTTGAATCTTCATGGTGCTGATATTAGCTACTGTCGCTTTTAAATCCCAAGGAGGATTCAGTTTTATAAACGACAATTTCAATTCGTCACCCTTACAAAACTGAAATGATGAGTCTTTTTGATTGCTAATAAAAGCCAACCCCTGGGGGCTTATATCTACAACTTCTGCAGTAAACTCTTTACGATTATGAGTAATAACACAGGTAACCTTTTCGCCAAGATAAAGGGCGCGACGACGTTCTCCTCGATTTTCGTTATTTTCTTCGCTTACCCAATCTTGATCAAGTTTTATAGCCATAACTGTTATCCTTTCAACTCCTCTACCCTTCGGAAATCTAACAAGGTCGCGTTAAAGCCAAATTTATATCTATCTATAATTAAAGTAAAAACAACTTATTGCCATAGCATTTTGCCAACTGCTTGCTTCCCTCAGCAACACTCTGGAAAGCTTAACAGTGCAAAATAGTAAGGGGATCAGTTATATTTGCCATAAATGATACCCGCGATCCTAACTATTTTTAACTAATCAAAATAGCGGATCAAAATACTCTTGCCATCCGTGTATTATAATATAGCTACTTGACAACACAAAGATACGTATTACCTTGTATATATTATGCATAAGCCACTAATTATGGTTTGCGAGGAGCTACATGACCCAGCTATTTCTACTCAATCATGCAGAAAGTCTAGTTAAGCCTGAAATACCGAACAAAGACTGGTCGTTAAGCGAAGAAGGCGCTCTGCAAGCTATAAATCTCAGCTCATTTCTTGCCAATCTTGACTGTACCTACATATATTCGAGTCCCTATCTTCGCTGCCGAGAAACCGTAACCCCATATGCGAAAACCAGTTCCAAACTGATCAATATTCACCAAGGACTCAAAGAAATCCACGCTTCTTACCAACCAGTAGATCATTACAACGTTGCATTAAAAAAATCCTGGCAAGACTTCGACTATAGCCTGCCTACCGGAGAAAGTTGCCAAAACGGCCAGAAAAGAGCTATAACTACACTCATAGACATTGCCAACAATCATAATGGTAAAAAGATTCTTATCTCAACTCACAAGAATTTTATAGGACTTACCCTTAACTCTTTTATCCCTGACTTTGGTTTCGAGAATATGCAAAAAATCAAAGAGCCATATGTTGTTCCTATTGTCGTAGAAAATAATGAGCTTAGTCTCGGGAATATGGATCTTCTAGGAGAAGATTATGAGCTAGCTAGCTCAGCTTTTTCACCTCACTTAGTAGAATCTTTCACCATGTTCAATGACTAGTCCATTTATGGATATGCAGCGAAAACCGAAAGATAAGGGATACTCTAATATTTCTTAACTATAGTTTTTGCAACTTTTTAAAACTTTCGCTTTTGCCAAATAGCACCAAAATATCACTTTCTTCAAAGGCTTTATTGACATCCGGGATACCTAGCACCTCGTATCCCCCATTAAGCTTCTTTCGCTTTAATGTCACTAGGTTCAATTTATAATTTTCGCGGACCTTAAGTTCCGTTAGTGTTTTACCCACAAAATCAGCAGGAATCTCGACTTCGAAAAAGCCAAAGCCTTCACCCAATTCTACAAAAGTATGAACAATTCCTAAACTTAACCGATAGGCCAGATTATAGGCTGACTCTCTCTCAGGTAATATCTGTTCCTCAATTCCCATAAGAGAAAAAATTCTTTCTTGAACAGGATTCATCGTACGAGCAATAATACGCTTAACTCCTAGCTCTTGCAGATGGGCAATGGTAAAAATAGAGGATTCGAAATCTTCTCCAATAGCTACCACTACCAAATCCAGCTCATCCAAGCCTAGGCTGGCAAGCCCTGATTTGATCTGGCTGTCTAGAATTACTGGATGATCGACATAGCTTTCTACGGCTCTTACCTTTTCCTCGTCAACATCAATCGCCAAAATTTCGATACCTTCTGAGCTAAGTTTTTCACAAAGACTTGCCCCAAAGTGTCCTAACCCAATTACAGCGACTTTACTAACTGTCATTCCTAGAATCCCCTCTAGTAGTTGTGAATTTCTTCAGTAAGCTCTTTATAGAGTTTTTTTGTTTTTTGTTTATAAATACCCAAAAGCAGAGTATAAGGACCTACTCTTCCCAAAAACATGAGAATGATGACTAAAAACTTACTAAGAAACGATAGCTGTTCTGTGATATCCAATGACAGTCCGACTGTACCCAGAGCGGATACGACTTCAAATGCCAAATATAGTACATTTTGCTTGGGTTCTAAGTAAAATATAATGGCCATGGCAAGTGTTAAACAGATCATGGTCAAAGTAATAATATTAAATGATCTCAATATCGATTGCGTAGAAATGCGCCTCTCAAAAATATTAACCTCCGTTTTACCTTGAATATGGGATTTTAGACTTAGTATGATCAAAGCGAAATTCAAGGTTTTAATGCCGCCACCTGTAGAAATAGGTGACGCGCCAATCAACATTAGAATCATTAAGAAAATAATTGAAGAACCATGCATGGTAGTCATCGACCACGAACTAAACCCTGCGGTTCGGCAAGTAATTGAAAAAAACATCGAGTGGAAGATTTTTTCAAACCATGGGAGTTCAGCGAAAGTATGGTTTGATTCAAGTCCTCCCACAATAATCGCTCCTCCCAACCAAAGTATGAGCGAGCTGATAAGAACTATTTTAGTGGAAATACTGAGAGGATGTTTACGATAATCTTTTCTGCTTTTTGATATTTTATATTTAACCAGATTGTAGACCTCAGAGATCACAGGAAAGCCAATCCCCCCTAACATAATCAATACTGCCAATACCGCAGTAAAGCCGTTAGCTCCCATATGATCATATTCATCGGTGAAAAGGGTCATACCAGCATTACAAAAAGCAGAAATAGAATGAAAGATACAGTGGTAAAACCATTTCACATCAAATGGATCGGAAAAGTTCTTGGCACTGAAATAAAGAGTAAAAGTGCCTAAAATCTCAATAATAAATGTGAAAATAACAATGCGCTTTAATATAGTACCCACTTCCCCTAATCGGTTCTCACTCACCATCTCAGCGAGTAAAATTTTTTCTCTTACCGATAGGCTTTCTGGGAACATAGTTAGAAAAACCATAGTAAGGGTCATAATACCTAAGCCACCCAGCTGAATAAGACCGGCGATAATGAACTGTCCAAATGGGGTAAATGTTGTAGCAAGGTTAAAAGGCAATAAACCTGTCACACATAGACTGCTGGTAGCTGTAAACGCAGCATCGGTCCATGAGATCGAAGCATAGCTAGCATTGGGTAACTTCAGTAGTAAAGTTCCCAAAACAGCTCCCATCAAAAAACTTAGAATGATGATCTGCCCTGGATCTAGCTGAATCTTTTGAAACCAGTGATACTTTCTTGCTTGCCCGACAACAGTAAAAAAGATTAATAGAATCTGTGTAGTGGCTAGGTAAACAAGACTAATTTGCTCAGCTTTAAGGTTGGGAGTCAATGCTGAAAAGAAACCCTGAATAAAGTCGATGCTGATAAAGTATTGTAAGGCTAAAAAAGCCATCAGCAACTCTAAACTGCGCTTTCTCAGGTGGATGTGCCAAGAATCCAGACGAGTGAAGGTGCGTATCAGCTCCTGAAACAGAAATAGTCCTAGGATACCCTCAGTACACCAAGATAATAAGTGTTGGTACTCAGGACTGACAGTAAAACCAAATCTGATGAGAATCAACGCTAATGCTAACAGACTAATAAAGCGAAAAAGCTGATCTAGAATCCCATCAATCTTTTCTTTAGTCGCTGCAGCTGACACTGGAACTCCTTTGTACGGAGCACTTTTTATCATGTGTTAAAAAGAGAGTTGACTTGCTTTTTCGGAGGCTTAAGGAAAAACTAGACTAGATTAAAGTCCAGCTTTCCATTTTCTTTCATTAAAGAACGTCTTCAATCAATTTTTGTAGGTTTTGCGGAGGCTGTGCCCCTACCACTGAACTAGTAATCTCCCCATCTTTGAACATGGCGAGATAGGGAATAGAGCGTACTCCGTACTTAGCTGATATCTCGGGGTTTTCATCGACATTGACCTTGGCTATTTTAACTTTGCCTTGATATTCCTCGGCGAGCTTTTCCAAAGCTGGACCAATGGAGACACAAGGACCGCACCAAGGCGCCCAGAAATCTACCAGTACTGGTTCTGAAGATTTAAGTACCTGATCATCAAAATCCGCCTCGTTCACCGCTTTAGTATAAGTTCCCATAATAATTGCCTTTATAAATTTTGTTTCACGTCCCGTATAAATTTAATACCTAAAACCAATCTGTCAACACGATCAATCCACTAGTTTAGGATCAAGGGCATCGCGGAGGGCATCACCAATCACATTCAGAGCATAAATAATAATAAACATAGCAATACTTACACTGACTAAAGGCCACCAAATTCCATTGACAAGCTCACCACTAGCATCCTGAATCATCGTCCCCCAACTAGATCCATCTTGGACCCCCACACCTAAATAAGTCAAAATAACTTCTGATTTGATCGCACTCAGTGTGGAAAGAGACGCTGTAATAATAGCAAGATGAAAAACATTAGGAAGAATATGCTTCAGCATAATCCGCCAATCTCCACCCCCAAGCAATTTTACAGCCAATACATATTCTCGGCTTTTATGCTTCATAACTTCACCCCTAACCATACGGCATAACCCAATCCAGTTAACGGCCCCCATAGCCACACAAATGGAAAAAATCCCTTTGCCGAGAACGTATGAGATGCCAATGACCAGAAGAATATAGGGAATCGCTGCTAGCACAGAAAATAACCAGACGATGAAACCATCAGTTTTCCCACCAAAGTAGCCTGCCAACAAACCCATCAGCATCCCTAATGGGATCGATATTCCGGTAACTGCAAGCCCAATGGTCATAGCAGTCTTGGTACCAATCAAAACTTTGTAAAGAATAGAACGGCCAAATATGTCCGTCCCTAGTATTTTGGCAAGTGCCAACGAAGGAGCCTCGTATGACTCACCCACCCTTTGTTGGAAGTCGGGCAACAGGTCTAAGTAGCCTAATAATGCGACAAGGAGATAAAGACCAGTAACGATGAAGCACAAGACAACAAACTTCTTTTGTAGCAGTCTTTTCACTGCTCTACGTCCAACACTTTCACCAACACGCTGGGAATGCGTTTCATTATTTACTTCGATACTATTATCCATAATAGCCGATTTGCTCATCAGTTGACTCTCTTAGTTTAATTGCACCCTAGGATCTGCATAAGCATACAGAATATCAGTTACAAGATTGAAAAAAGAATAGGCCACTGCAATCAGAACGGTGAAACCCTTGATTACTGGAAAATCACCATTCGCTATTGCGGCAATGATCATATCGCCAATACCCGGAATCGAGAAAAATTTCTCCATCAAAAAAGAACCCATAATAAGGAAGGGAATCCCTATAACTGTGTAAGTGATAATAGGAATCATGGCATTCTTCATAATATGCTTGAACAAAATAGTCTTTGGTGCACAGCCTTTGGCAAATGCAGTACGTACATAGTCGGCCTTTGTCTCATCGAGAAAGAAAGTACGGTACATCCGAATATCAGGTCCGGCGCTCACTACCAAGATGACTAACCAGGGTAGTATTAAATACCTTACGGCTTCGAACCCAGATTCGTATCCATTAATGGGAAACAAGTCCAACTGATAGGCAAAGATATACTGATAAGCGAGGATATAAACCAAATAAGAAATACTCATCGCCCCCACAAACAAGAATGTGCTGTACTTATCGATCCAAGAACCGCGATAGAAAGCAATCAGGACGGCGATCGATAGATTGATCAGTATCCCCAAAAAATAGGGCGGAGCCATCAGTGATAGTGAAACTATGGCACCCTCTTTAAACATACTGCTGAGTTCATCACCATTGGTGAAGGATCTTCCAAAATCAAATGTTACAATTTGTTTAAGGAAGATAAAGTACTGCTCGACTATTGGCTTATCCAGGTGCCATTCAGTGCGCAACTGCTGAATGGCCTCTTCACTGGCATGAGTACCTAATTTAACCCGAACAGGATCTTCACCAACAACGGTATATAGCACAAATACCAGAATGGAAACCCCCAGCAAAATAGGGATCATCTGTAATAGCCGACGGACAATAAAGGTTAACACAGGCTCAAACTCCTACTTCAACTTTAAGTATTTGTATGGATACTCGGTAATCAGATGACGTTTCATATTGTGTACATTTTTCTGATAAAGACCAAAGGAAAGTGGGTTGAATATGAGTAGTACAGGCACCTCGTCTTTAATGATTTCATTCATTCTTTGAAACAGCTTATAGCGCTCGGGGCCATTTTTCATAAAACGAATCTTTTCATATAAAGCATCATATTCTGAGTTATTGAAATTTCCATCATTTGGTCCAGGTGCTTTATTTTTACTATACAGGAGCTGGTAGAAGTTCTCTGCATCGGGATAATCAGCTTTCCAACCGGCATCGGCTACCTGGAAATTTCCTGCTTCGGTCCGTTTAAGGAAATTTGAAAAGGTTTGAAAGTTAGCAACTACATTCAGTCCGATTTGTTTCCATTCATTGCGAAAGAACTCAAACTGCTGCCGTGAATCCTTGTTGGTAGAGCGATACTCAACCATGATGGTAGGAGCACCCTTGCCATCGGGATAACCAGCCTCAGCCAATTTCTTCTTAGCCATTTCAACATTCTGCTTATACCAAACAGCGTCTGTATAGGATGCACTTCCTGCAATGGGAATGGGAACTATCGAGTCAGCTGCCATGCCGCGACCATTATACATAAGATCAACATAGCCCTGTGTATTGATAGCATACGCCATTGCCTGACGCAGTGCCTTGTTTTTGCCAACCACGGGATCATTCATATTAAACTTCATATACCATGTGGATGTATCTGGCTCAGTAAACATATTGACCTTAGTTTTCCAATCACCCTTTAGATGAAACTTACCCTTATCATCCTTAAAAGCAATATTGTTAAATTCATCCTTATTCATAGCAATCCAATGCAGCTGCCCTTTTTTGAATTTAAGCATCGCAGGTTGGGTTTCTTCTATCAAAGAAACCTCCACTTCATCAACAAAAGGCACTTTCTTCCCCGCATCTGCTAACAGACCTTTTTCCTTATCTCCTGGAGCACCTTCAGTGGGATAGGTAAGATGGTATTTCTGATTTTTGACTAGTACATGAGTTCCGCGACGAGAGTATTTTTTCATGTAGAAAGGGCCGGTACCTACTGGGTGTTTGGGAAAATCAGCCCCATATTTTTCTACCGCTTCTCGGGGAACAATAGCCATACCCTGGAAGGCGAAAGGATAAAAGGCTAAGGGGTTATCAAAGGTAAACTTTATTGTCAGGGTATAATCATCAATTTTTTTCAGTCCAGATACCGATAATTTATCGTAATCGGTTTTTTTACCGGCTTTTCTGGTTTCTTCCCTAAATTCATCTAAGCCTTCGACATAGCCTTTCATGAGAACATAACTAAGTTTATTCACATTCACATCGGCAAATCGTTTAACGGAGTAAATGACATCATCTGCTTTCATTTCCCGACCTTTGCCATCCGGAAAGCATTCATCATCATGGAAGTAGATGCCCTTACGCAGCTTCAGAGTGTAGGTAAGTTTATCATCATGCTGGATGGGCATGGTTTCGAGAAGGTTTGGCTCCAACTCATAAGGCCGCTTAAGATAATGGTACTGGAGCAGAGTATCATATAGATTCTGAACCATTTGCGAAGACACCGAATCAAATTGCGCCATCGGATCTAAGGATCGCTCTGCAGAGACTCGCAGATGCACAAAAACTTTTTTCCCGTTTTCCGCCTTATTTTTTTTGGTGCAACCATTTAAGAGCATAATAACTGCTGCTAACAATATTCCTATGCGGCTTCTAAGCTTCATCCTAAAAACGCCTCCTTGTTAATTTCCTCTGCCAAATGACAAGCCACTTGATGTCTGTCATTATTCTTAACTTTTGTCAGTCGGGGTAATTCATTCTTACACCGATCCGTTACGTATTTACAACGTGTATGAAACGGGCAGCCCGAAGGAGGTTTACTAGGGCTAGGGACCTCTCCTTCCAATACCTCCGGTTTTGCTTTCCTTGTGGGATCAGGAACAGGCACTGATGATAATAGTGCTTTTGTATAAGGGTGCATAGGCTGGGCATAAATGTCTTTAGAAGTCGCTAGCTCGATAATACGCCCCAGATACATAACGGCAACGCGATCAGAAATATATTTTACAACAGTCAGGTCGTGAGAAATAAAAATGTAGGTTAACTTCAAGGTTTTCTGCAAATCAATCAACAGATTCAGTACCTGAGACTGAATAGATACATCCAGTGCAGAAACAGCCTCATCACAAACGATAATACTGGGATTTAGTGTCAAGGCGCGAGCAATACCAATTCTTTGCCTTTGTCCCCCGCTGAATTCGTGGGGAAATTTGTTAATATCAGATACCCTCAATCCCACAATCTTTATAATATCCTTTACTTTTTGCAGCCTTTCATCCGGAGTGCCGACTTTGTGCAGGATAAAAGGTTCCTCAAGAATATTACGGATCGTCATCCTAGGGTTCAAAGAGGCATAAGGGTCCTGAAAAATCATCTGGATTTGACTTCTCAGACTATGTAGTTCCTTACCTTTTAAAGGAGCAATATTGCTTCCTTTAAAGCTGACTGAACCCGAAGTGGGATCATAGAGCCGTACCAGAGTGCGACCTAAAGTAGACTTACCACATCCCGATTCCCCAACAACGCCGAAGGTTTCTCCTTCATAGAGGTCGAAACTAACGTCATTAACGGCATAAACCTTACCCACAGGGCGACGCAAAATCCCCCCCAATATGGGAAAATGCATATTTAGATTTTTTACTTCTAAAAGTTTTTCATTCATGTGTTGATTCTTCCCTTACGCCTTATAACAAGCCACTTGATGATTTCCAGCCTTTGTAAATTCAGGAGGCTTTGCAAAGCAAGATTCTGAAGCAAGAGGGCAACGCGTATTGAAACTGCAACCTACAGGCAAATCGCGCAAGCCTGGCACCGTTCCTTCAATTGTAAACAGCTTTTGCTCTTTTGTAATTTCTAAAGTGGGGATGGATTTTAAGAGACCTTTCGTGTAGGGGTGCTTGGGATTAAGAAATATCTCCTCTGCTGACCCATACTCCACGGCTTTACCGGCATACATGACCACAACACTGTCAGCCACCTCCGCAACGACCCCAAGATCGTGGGTAATAAAAACGATCGATGTATTCTTTTCTTTCTGTAGATTTTGCATCAAGTTTATAATCTGGGCCTGGATGGTCACGTCAAGAGCTGTTGTGGGCTCATCTGCAATCAATAAGCTGGGTTCACAGGCCAGGGCCATAGCAATTACAACACGTTGACGCATCCCCCCCGAAAGCTGAAAAGGGTATTCATCCAGCCTTTTTTTAGGGTCAGGTATACTCACTAGCTCCAGCATCCTTAGAGAGTTCTCGCGAGCCTCAGAACGAGACATATTCATATGAATGCGAAAAACTTCACTAATCTGATCCCCCACAGTAAACACGGGGTTTAAGGCTGTCATGGGCTCTTGAAAAATCATTGAAATTTCATTTCCCCTGATTTTTCGCATCTCTTCCTTGCTCATTTTGGCAAGGTCTTTGCCTTTGAATAAAATTTCTCCTGACTCAATATACCCATTTGACTCTTGAACAAGACCCATAATGGACATGGCAGTCACTGATTTCCCACACCCGGACTCTCCGACTACAGCTAATGTTTTTCCTTTTTCAACCTTAAAGCTCACTCCATCAAGTGCGCGCACTTTTCCAGAATCGGTGTTAAAACAAGTTTGAAGATTATTTACATGCAGAAGGGCTTCGCTATCCATATAATGCTTCCAGTCAATTTAACGTATTTAGCAAAAGCAATGCACTCCCTTCTAATCTATTTCCGACACTTGTGCAATTAGGATGCAAATCTAGATATTTTTTTTGGCGCGTCGTGATCATTATTTTACCAAAACTGCAGAAATGCTGATCATTTTCAACACATCAAAATAGCATATATATCATTGCTCCTCGTTGATATATTCGCTAGAACAGAATAAAAGAATTAGGCATCTAAGCCTTAAGGACCACTGAGGAGTGATTGTGAATTCTGAATCCCTTTTATTTATTTTTATAGCGCTGCGACTAAGTCAGCAAGTTCTCGAAAGTATACTCTCCTACTTGAACAAAAAAACATACGAAAACAAAAACTTATATGAAAATGCCGCAAAAGTACTAAAAATTGGTGCGGAGGATATGAAAAAAACCCTCACCTATACACGCGATAAAAGCAGATTTAATGCCATCAACAGCTGGATATCTGTCATATTGACATTATTATTCTACTACTGGGGGGGCTTAGGCTTTGTGGAACAAACTGCAAAAGGGCTTAGCTCTTGGCTCAACGGTGGTGATATCATTACCGGACTGCTGTTTTTAGGTATTCTGGCTCTGCTATCCGGCTTGATGAGCTTGCCTTTTGAACTCTTTTTCACCTTCGTCATAGAGGAAAAACACGGGTTTAATCGACAAACACTAATGGGCTTTTTTATGGATCGGGTTAAAGGCCTCATCATTGGTAGCATCCTAGGGGGACTTTTACTATCAGGTATACTGTGGATTATGTCTACTCTCGGGGAAAGCTGGTGGATCGCTGCCTGGCTAGCTGTGTTTGGGTTTAGCCTACTCACTATCTGGATCTATCCGACTTTACTAGCCCCACTTTTTAACAAATTTACCCCTATTAAAGATGGGGAGTTAAAAGACAAGATTTTTGCTCTTGCAGAAAAAGTTGACTTCCAAGCCGGTGATATATCCGTCATGGATGCATCCACACGTTCCTCCCACGGTAATGCTTACTTTACGGGAGTCTTTGGCAAGAAAAAAATTGTCCTCTTTGACACTTTAATTAAATCCATGTCTGCAGACGAAATCGTAGCTGTGATGGCCCATGAGCTGGGTCATTTTAAACTCAACCACATCCGCTGGAGCCTGATTCGCAGCTTTTTTATGACGGGAATCATATTTTTTCTCATGAGCCTATGCCTCCCCATCCAAGAGCTTTACACTGCCTTTTCTCTCAGCGGTATCTCTAATTACGGGGCCCTTCTAGTTTTTTCACTATGGTTCGGCCCCCTAGGCTTCTTACTACAGCCAGTCACCAATTTGATTTCACGCAAAAATGAGTTTGAAGCTGATGCTTTTGCTCTCGCTAATATCGATAACAAGCGGTTACTCGGAAACGCTTTGTTAAAATTAAGGGAGAATAGCCATGTAATGCCGATTTCCCATGATCTGTTTTCTAGCGTCTACCACTCTCACCCGCCGATACTTGTGAGATTGAAGGCTATGGGTTACATTTAGAGCGACTTCATGGAAGGAGGTTATTAAATGGACAAACTTACGGCACGTCAATTAAGGGCATTTCAGTTTATTCGCCATCATACGGAAGCCCATGGCTTTTCTCCCAGCCTACGTGAACTGTGTGAACATATGGGCTACAAAGCAGTTGGTAGCGCTCAAGACGTTATCGCCTCTTTGCGGCGTAAAGGATATCTGTTAACCCCTACCCACCAGCAGGCACGATCCCTATCGCTAACAGAGCAAGCTAAGCGGCACTTTAATTGCAAGATAGCAAATATTGAGCAAGATGAAGAGACCATTGCTGTGCCCAAGCTTGGTTCCGTCCCTGCAGGTGATCCTGTCGAAGCCATTACCGATAGTTCTGAGGGTTCTCTTAAAGTGTCCCTGTCACTCCTCCCCCGCCCCCTCCCTAAAGCAGAGCAGCTTTTTGCCCTACAGGCTCGCGGGCTAAGTATGATCAACGCAGGCATTTTGAGTGGAGATTGGCTTATAGTGAAAAGCACCAATGAAGCTCCCCCTTCATCTGTTGTCGTCGCCCTTGTCAATGAGGAAGCAACAGTAAAACGCCTTAGCAAAGATAAGAGTAAAGGATGGTGTTTAAAGCCTGAAAATCCCGACTTCAAACCCATTTATGCTAATGAGCGCCCCTTTAAGATTATTGGTCAAGTCATAGCTCTTCAAAGGGCCTACTTGTAGTGTGTATTGCCTAACTACGATTAAGAAGCATCACAAAATTCTACTTTGGGGAGGGTAATAACAGTTTTAAAGGGCGCGCAACCAGATCTGGTATACTCATATTCTAGGTGAATGGTGCCACCATGACTTTCAATGATATCTCTTATGGCCCCCATACCTGCTCCTCTTCCTGAGATATCGGTGAGCTTTTTCTTAGTCGTAACCCCTGTCCGAAAGATCAAATCATCGAGATCATTTTTACCTAAACTTTCTTCTTTGGTAGTAAGTCCTAGCTCAATTGACTTTGCTGTTAGGGCATCGATATCGAGCCCAGCGCCATCATCGAAATATTCTATAATGAGTTCATGACTGTTAAGATAGGTATGGATATGAATGCACCCAGGTAGCACTTTAGCGCTTTCCGAACGGATAATATCAGGTTCGATACCATGATCGAGGGAGTTTCTTATTAAATGAGCAAAACAAGATTTAAAAACATTCGATTTATCGTGATTCAAAAATACATCTTCACATTCAGTAGTCAATCGCGGAGGTGTTTTACCAAGTTGATGAGATATTCGTAAAACAGCTTCAGATTCGGCTTCTATCATATCATCAATTGTAAGTGAAAATGTCTTACGAATATCATTTAACATAGATATCAAGCGATTCTTATACTCATATTTAAAGGCTGTATTTGCTAGGAAGGTTCCTTCCGTATACCATTGATTTAGTTTTTTAAGATCTATATTGATAGACTCAATAGATACAGTACGATTCAATTTTGTGATGGCAAGTTTCTTAATATTCTCAATTTCCTGTTGTACATCTTTAAGAGATTTTTCGATTTCCTGTTTATCGAGTCTTCTGGCCTTAATCTGCTGGCTCAGTTTTTCCTCTGATTCATGTGCTAGGCAAGACACTGAGCTTAAAGAATAGTTTCTAGCCAAGCCTTTGATCGTATGTATATTTCTAAAAATTTGTTTCAGCTTTCCCAAATAATTCGTCTCCATGTTACCAAGCAAAGTGAAGGATTCATCAAGGTAGGAGAGAGTTGATTGTATCAGAATAGAGTAGTCTTTTTGATTAATACCAGCTATTTCTATAAGTTTTTTTACTTCTCTTTCTTTTTCCACCTGGTTTTTCTGCAATTTCCTATATGAAGTCACATCCTTAAGAGAAACCAAAACCTTTTCGACCACACCTTCATTGGTGAGCATCGGTGAAAAGTCAATTTCAAAAATGCTGTCATCCAGCATGCCCTCAACCGGCAAGTTATGATCGTTCAAATGATATTGGATTTCGTCTTCACCAAGACTTAAGATCATAGTTGTTCTTATCATACTGAGATGCTCCTTAGACAAACTCAGCCTTTCAAAGATCCTAAGTGGATCAATTCCCGATATTTTTTGCGGCAATTTATTTTCAAAAATCTTTTCCAGATATAAGGAGTAATCTTTATCGACAGATAATCTATTTTTAATGTTGGAAATTGTAAAAATACCCTGATTAATATTTCTCATGATATTTCTTACATCGCGAGATTTACGCTCTACTTCTTGGCGAGCTTTTTGTGCTTGCTTGTAAGCGTTTTGCACCATGGTCAGAAAAATATTTGAAACAATACTCGTAACTGCTAAGCTGGTAATCCAAACAAGTAAATTAAAAATCTTAAAAGTTTTATCCGCTGTATTGAATGGGAAGCTATATATGGGAAGATCATTATAGTCACTAGCAAATACAACAAAGGAAAGAATACACCCCATAATTGTAATGAGTCTGCCACCATAAGCTCCTGTTAAGAGGTAGCTTGCCACTGCAAGTCCAATGATCCAGAAAGGAATATAAGAAATTAATCCCCCAGTTACCGCCGTTATTGTGATAAGTGCCAACAAAGCGCCAATATTCGCTATATAAATTCCTAGTCGATAATAGCGAGTCGTGACAATTAACAAGAGAGCAAGGCCAGAAGTTACAACCCCCGCAACAGCTCCCATAACAGCATAGAAATTTTCAAACATCCAGGAATAGAAGAAAACATATACTATCCAAGATAAAAAATAGGCCAGCATAAACCAGAAACTCAAACGAGCATCTAGCCTTTCTTTTTGGGTGATTTGGCGGTTGGAGACCAATTCCGTTAACTTCGCTAAGTAGTTAGTCATTGACATGTTCTCGACTTAAATTGATTGTATATGGTTGAGAATATAATCGCATAATCAAACCTAAATAGTACCATCAATAACTCATAAAGAGCAGTATCGGATTCTAAATCATAAAAGATAAGAATAACCGTGCTTTTTTAAGACTCCCCTCCTAGAGAACTTGCAAAGTACTTTTCCTAGGAAAAGAAAATCGCTCATGTTGTGACATTACCATCGTTTTGAGTAATGAAAAATGCTTAAGAATTTAATAATCATAAAAGACTAGTTAGCACAAATTACTCCCACCCTGTCCTTAGTTCTCTCATTTAAAAAAGAGACATTTTACTAAATAATATAAACAACTTATGAAGATATTCCTTCCCAAAAGTAAGATATGCCGATAATGGGACTGATGTTGACAAGATACATTCTTGGAGTGCTTTATGAAGAGCTTAAGGCGTTGCTTTCTCAGCTACTTGCTTTTAGGCGTGTGTATATCATGCAATACCAGACCACCGGTTGAGAATTCTGACCAGGCGTATGCCATACCCCAAACCCAAGATAGCGATGTGCAAGTTGAGGATCTAAACCTCCTGGACAAAGAGGCAGCTCAACTGGAGCTGGATTCCGAAGATATCCAAGACACCTATAGCTCCCTTGTAGCATCCCAGAATAAAGTTGTCTCCCTCGAAAAAGAGCTTAAATCAATTGCTATACCTTCTGAATACTTTGGTGTAGAACAGTCTCTTAATGAAGAGTTAATAACCAGAGATACTTTTTTAACGAATTTGACTGAAAATATTGAAGCAGCTTTAGAAAAATTAAATCAACTGCAGCAAAAAGTTCAAAATTTTAGAACGCTCCTTTCACAATCCGAATCTAAACCCCAAGAACCTACAGAGATACTACTGAAGCTAGAAAGCAAATTACTTGAACTCAATGATTTTTTCCAAGAGATATCACAAAATAACATCGATATTCAGAATGCTATAGCACAATTTTCCCAAGAGGTAGAGAGTAGCCTATCGACCCCTACTACCCTAGGTCCTTTTCAATTCAACCCAAATAACCCTATTCATTTCCAATCTATCTGTAAAGAAGGGGGGGTTTCCCAGTTTGACGGACGAACGGGCCAGCTTGTCGACCAAATTCTGCTATCCTGTAGTGCAATACAACTGACTCCCATTGGAGGGAATGGGGGAGACCCTATTGCTACACCACTCGATTGTGGACCTGCTTTTGTAGGCAAAGGGATTTTTGGTACTGCAGGGGATTCTTTGGACTCGGTTGGCCTTATTTGTACCTTAGAAAGTAAGATCGACAGTCCCATTAACAAAAAAACTGATGTCATGGGAAATATAAACGGAGGTGAACCCTACGAAATCTATTGTCCGGCTAGAACCGCATTAGTTGGCGTTGGAGGAACTCTCAATCAGCCTAACGGTTTCATTACTAGGATTTTTCCCATATGTAAAAAAATATCTTTTAATTGATCTATCTACTGAATAAAAGCTTTAGTCGCAAAACAAGTTCATGGCGTCCATGGGAGATCACTAGCAACATCGTGAAAGACATGACAAACCATAACACGGCCCAATAAACAAAGCGAAAAGCCAGGGTATCGATAGCGGGATAGAAATAGTGATCAAAAATTACAATCACAATACTACCAGCAAAAAGTGGAGCTAGCAAATCCAGACAAGCCCAAGAGATCCATTTATAGTCTAATATTTTATGATGTATTAAAGGTCCTAAAACTAAATGCCAACCCAGATAATAACAACATAAGACCAAAGGTGCTCCTATAACACCCCACGTTTGCAAAGAAAAATACATCATCAAGGGAACAATGAGTATACAAACCGAAGCGTAAATATTATTGTACTGGGTTTTCTTACTTGCTAGCATGAGCGACAGAGGTAAGAATCCTACAACAAATAAATTCACTGCTATGACAGCAAAGCGGACGATTTCTTGAGCCCTTTGCGCAACGTCCTTATCCTGAGTCCAAACAAAGATAATCTCCTGACCATAGGTGAACAGTAGAAAGGTAATAGGTAGTGTCAACATCGCAAGAAGCTGTGTGGAGCGATGATAGAAATCGCCAAGCTCGGGATGACCATTTGCAATCATTCTACTAATCTTGGGAAAAATGGCTTGATAAACGGGAACTCCCACATACATAAGTGCACCAACTATTTGCATCGCTATTGTGTAAATACCCAGCTGAGCTAGCGGCAGCATTTTACTGATCAAAATTCTGTCTATTTGACCATAAAACACAGTAAAAAAAGATAATATAGTCAGCCCACCAATATATTTGCTACTGGCAGTCAGGGTTTTAATGTCGAACCGAATCACCGATCCCGTGGCTAACTTGTGTATCGACCGCCACAGTCTATGTCTCATCCCAAGATTAGTAACGACAGTGATCGTCAGCTGGCTTATAAAAAAGGCCTCTATGCTAGTGGCGACATAAACAATCACAAAGGCAGTTCCGCCCCACTGTAATGCTGCATGAATGGACCTTATAAGGTTTAGCTCCACATGTCTTTCAATTCCTAAAAATCCCCCCGTATATAGCGTAATAGGCCATTGAAAAAACAGCAAAGCTGCCATCAGGTTTAGGCAGTGATAAATCCGCTGAGGATCAATTTCTTTGAGTTCGAGCCAATGGTGGCTTATCCAGGGAGCTAGCGCTACTATCATTAGGCTAATGCATCCCCCAATGGCAAAGTATACTAGTTCAAAGGTGCGAAGACTGTTTTTTACTTCCTGAACCAAAGACTCCGTTTCAGTATTTAAAACTGATAGAAGGCGCGTTAGGGCTGTGCTAAGTCCTAAATCAAGAAAAGTTGCGATAGTAAAAATGGATATATATATGCCAATTAATCCGTAGGATTCTTGACCCAAGAATTCCACGAATACGGGGACAAAAGCTAAAGACATGGCCGCCACCCAGAGCTTTCCTATTAAATTGGCTATAATGTTACTGCGAGTGCTGCTACGCTTAAGTGGAGAAATTTGGGTCATCTAAAGATCTTTACGATGGATGGTTGGTGTTCCACAAACCATAAGACTCTAGCACAAGGCTTTTAAAGGAGCTACATTTAGAACCTACTGGGGAAATTTTTTGCATCTATCCTGCGAGAAATATCTTCCCGAATAAATATTCAGGCTTGCATTATCACAGGCGTTTATATCCTAATCTCGCAGTATTTTTAGCACGAAACACAGTGATGGATATCCAATTATCTTCCAATGCAGCTGTCAAAAGATCACCCGTTGTACAACCGATGTCAGAATCATTACAGGGTTGTCTGAAGCTTACCAAAAAAGCCTCCGTTTGAGGGTGTTGACTGTTACTAGCGACCATAATCTTGACAAACTGCTCTCCTCTCACAAATTTCATGGAGACACTAACGGGATCGCCGTATTTAGATTGAAATAGGATTTCTTGAGGAAATAGAGATCCTGATGATAAGCTCGGTGAACTCTTTGCTGCCAAAGCCATGGATATTTTTGGCATACTTCCCTGCTTAGCAGGTTGCAGCCCCAGACGTTCTACCATCATACTTAAGCTGGTAGGTAGTACAGGTCGATTTTGCTGGTTACAGAAAGTTCTTTTAATAGGATGTTGCTCAGCCAAAGACTGACATACCTTAGCCAGCTGCTTCGCGTCTTCAGTCGACTCCGTACGGAAAAGATCCGACACCTCACCTACACTAGATACTGGCTTAGCAAAGGCCATAGTATTTTTGAGGGCGTTGTTAACTGTAAAACTCGTTGCCCATACAATAATCCCTGAGATTAAAAAAGTTAGCTTCATGCTGAACAACCTTTTGTGGAGTAAGTCTTAACATCATTACCAAACTTATCGGTCAAATAACAGCAAACTTTATGATACGACAATAAAATACATTATGTTCTTTTATTATAGTATGTTGAATGTATAATAATGCCCTGAATATATTTTTTTCAGGCATTTTTTTGAAACGAATTAAGCTCCCCCACTCATCAATATGAGCTATGGAGATGAATTCTGCCTAAAATTAACCCTATGACAAAAGAAAGTATCAGGGGCAGGACAGCTTAACTCTTCAAGTCTAAGCTCATTTAAACAGGCTCATGAGACAAGACGGTCTGAGTGTATGGGGTCTAAGGAAGTAAAATGGGGAGGCGGCAGCAAAATTTTGACTTTAAATGAGACAAAGCGGCCTTCACGCTTTTCACCGTACAGTTCTAAACTCACTTTTCCTGCATTATCATTGACAAATTTACGGATAGCATCCATGCCCACACCCCGGCCTGAAATATCGTTTTCTTCTATCGCTGTTGTCATTCCTGGTGTGAATATAAGGTTAGCAATGACTTCATCGCTAGCATCGTCTGGAACTGCTGTCCCCATTTTAATGGATTTTTCCTTGATAGCCTCCAGATCTAGACCTTGGCCATCATCGTAATAGATTATCTCCAGATTCTCACCATCTTTAGAAAAATCTACCGTAATGGTACCGCGCGGATCTTTGCTTTGTTCTTGCCTACGGGCTGGAGTTTCGATCCCATGGAAAATAGAATTCCTGAGCAAGTGAACGAAAACCCGTTGGAAAAGCTCTTCATATTTGTCACTAATTCCATACCTGCAGCCTTCTATACTAATATTGGGATCGTTTTTCTCTAAGTCTTTAGCTAATCTATGGGAACTTGAAAAAATTTCTTCCAGTACATTATTAGCCGGCACAAAATAGATATTATTAACTATATCCTTTATTGTTCTTTTCGCACTGACTACTCTTTGGTCCAATGACTCTATTTGATCTAAATTATGTATTTCTTCTAGAATGAGTTCAACATCCTTCACCTTAATATAGGTTTGTTCTTGCTTAGTAACTCGGCCAAGCTTTTTCTCATTTACAAATCGATATAATGCCAAGGCTTCACTGACTCTGTTCAAATCACTACTGATTTGATCTAAATCCCACCTTTGTTTGCCTGACTTGATTTCCACATATGATTGTTCTACTTCATGTATGACGTTTGTCAAATGCTTAAAGGAATAGCTGCGGGATGTACCTTTTAGAGTATGCATATTCAAGAACAGTAATTTTAAAGTGTCGGAATCGTAAAGGTTCTTGCCTTCAATAATGCGCTTACTTTCTGCTATCAGATCTCCTCCTGTACGCAGAAATTTAGCGAAAGCCATTTCGGAGATATTAAGTATTTCTGATATATATTCCAGTTCTCGCTGTCGCTCCGCATTTAACATCTCTAACTCTTTGAGAGTGGTAACATCGCGAACGCAAACAAGAACTCTTTCTACAACATCATCCTGGTTGACAATGGGGTCCCAATCCAATTCTAAAATGCGATTTTCATTCCTATGATTCTCAAAGCTGACCTCATTAACCAATAGCTCCGCATTTGATTCAAAAGTAAAGATACTTTCCCCGATTCCCAGATCCAAAGCCGAACGGACCTGGGATTTTTCATCTGACGTGATCTGACAACGACTTAACAGCACCTGATCCAAAGATTTTCCCGACACCGACCCCATTCCTAAGGTGGTGAGCAAGTGATCGGAACATTCCGCATCAACTACCAGATTATCGCTTATTGTAAATATCCCCTGACGAATATTCTTTAGGATGGAGCGAATTTTCATAGTTTTTTGCTCGACGATATGCTCAACATTCTCGATATGATCTTGTAGCTTGGCATTGACAATTTGTAGCTCTGATTTCAATTCGTTAAGCTTATTAGCAAGCGCGATAGACAATAGCACCACCTGAGCTGCTGATCCAATCAGTTGGCCGTACTCGGTCAATAAACTCGACGGTACTAGCCCGAACCGACTCAACGCCAGACCAACAGTTCCTACCAAAAATACAACCCAGGCCAGAGTATAGACCTGGGCACTCTGCTGCCCTTTTATCGCCCGTCTGAACCCGATAAATCCTGCAGGAGCTGGGGATAACAGAGCCAAAAGTGAGGTCATACGAACGATCACATTGGGAGGAAGAAATAGAGAGAGTAGGACCAGCACGGATGACACAATACTAACACCATACATAATTTTAAGTTCTATGCGCGAACTACCTTCCTTCCTCAGCTGCAAAAACTCAACGCAGAATAGAGCTCCAAACATACCGACAAATGCCACGAACATGATAAGGCCTTGGGTATTTAGCCAGAAAAAATCACCCCAGAAGTATTTAAAGCCAAAGCCCTGAATCGTTGCTTGGAATATAAATGTGCAAAGCACAAATAATGAATAATACAAATAGCTACGATGCCGCACAACACAGAATACGAAGAGGTTATAGGCAATCATAACCATCATACAGCCATAATATAAGCCCTGAAATAGTACCGCCTTATCCTCATGATCTTCAAAAACATGGGGTTCCCATAAGGTCATGGGAACAAAAACAGAACTTTGGGTATGAATGCGCACCAAAACTGTGACTTCTGATTCGACTCTTGACACTATAGGAAATACAAAGGTTCGCGTATTCTTAGGTCGTGTATCAAAAGGTCGCAGATCTCCAGTGTGATGCTGCTCAAAAATGGCACCATCGCGCAATATATAGACATCAACTTCATCAAGAACAGCATAGTTAATTTCATAGAATTTTGAAATATCCCGATCACTATCATTGACAAGCTTGAACTTAAACCAAAAATCATCGTTAGAATAACTGAAGGACAAACGTCCTTTGGGTGGCTTTTTAAATTCCTGTTTTAAAATCTCAAAAGGTGTCTGCTTTAATTTAGAAGTGGAATAGTAAGTTATATAAGGTGTTAAATCCAATTTTTCAGGAGTCTTGGTAAGATTTAAATCTTGCCCCTGCAGTTGGGTAATAAACAATACCACCCAAGATATTAATATGACTAATAGCTTTTCCACTATGAATGTCTCCCATTTGATACCAAGGGTGATCGGTACTTTGTTTTATCATTTTAGTAACATTTTCCTTACGAATGAGTAATGGTAACCGTCACACGGATAGGCTGCTTTTATTTGCGAGTAAATATGAAGATTCTTGCAATTTCAGGGTTATAACAGTTAATGACTATTTTGCAAATCTGCTTGAATATGAGTGGGATGGTAACGAAAATGTTCTAAATTTTTGGTTGGCGAGCTATCTGAAAAGTTAGTCTCCTTGACCATAGCTTGATAAGCCTTTGGCGGAGGTTATAGACCAAGTCCAGTTTGGGAAACTGCCCTCGCCATATAGGAAGTGGCAAGGCATAGTGCGTAAGCATATAACAAATATCCATAGTGACAGCTTCACCTGAATTCCCCAATAAGCTTCTTTCTAAAATCGAAAATATCTTTTATAAATTCTTATGAGCTACACCTAAAAATAGTCTAAACTTTATAGGAGAACAAGGCATGAAGCACGATTTCTTAGTTAAGAGGTTATATGCGACAATACACCCCCTATCCCGAAATTTCTGGTGCCATTCAAAAAAACCGCATCTATCTCTCAGCCTGTCGCGAGAATATCTTATTAAAATTTGACGATTCCCTACGCAAAAAAACCGTAGACTCCCTGGCCCAATTCCAGACGAATCCTTCCCACCCCCTTTCTCAATGGTTCATGGGTAAAATAATACATCTTTCTACAGGTTTTGCCAGCCGCAGTTTTTACAGTAAAGCCAAACCGCAGGACCTTATTTCTGACTCTTGGAGCTTTAAGGGATCAGCTTGGAACCATTATGGTAGGCAGTGGGGGCTGCTTTTTGACCCGATTCCTTTCTATACTTGGTTTCGTTACGAACTAAATAGCCACACTTTCCCCGAGACGGACCTGGCAACATTGCTGCTAAGGGACCCCAAGGAATTTATGCAAATGGCCAAGTTCGTATTCGCACAATCCAAATACCTAGCCAAGCAGGTGGAGCGAATCCTGGATCAGGAGATACTTTCCCCAGCACTGGAGTATCAACTTGTGGAAATGCAAGCCTATTATCTTACTGTAGCGGATAGTGTAGCGGCCTTGGAATTGGGAAAGTACTGGGAACAACTGATCCTACCGCAAACCATAGAACTAGGAGACCTACTCCGGAAAAATATCCAATCCAAAAATTTGCTGGCTTACTTCCTTGTGGGGATTGTTGAGCGCCTCATTTATCTCGATGATCATCCTATCAAGGTACTGCTCAAAAAAATGCTTTCGATACAATTATTTCAAAAAGATTATCTGGTTGTTGATCTGTCTTCCGAAAATGCTCCGCTCTCAATCTATTCCGAAGTAGAGGCTATGGGACTCATCAGTTTGACAGCGGGATCTAAATTAATCAATAGCTGCCATAAGTACCTCGATGTCTTTTATCATAATCAATCGATGTTTTTAGCAAAATTAGAGTCAGTGGCGGGACTGTAGGGCAAACTTAAAGTGCCGCCCTGGTAAGGCAGTGCCATCTACCTTTGAATAGGGTATGGCGCCAGAGCCAAAACCTGTAGTGTAAGTCATACGATTGTAGTCAAAAACATTAAACACGCCGAAACTCAGCTCGAGATGCCAGCCTCCCCTATTCAATCGATAGCTAGCTCCCAGGTCGGTGATCCAGTGTTCCGGGAGTTTTTGGCGGTTAATATCGTCACGATAAGTCACCCCCTCCAGCCTGCTCGACAGGTAGGCGGACACAGATTCCTGGGAAAAGCCTAACTGGGTCACAAAAGATTTCAGAGGTAATCGCGGTAAAACATACTTGCCAAAACTGTTTCTATGATAAGCCTGCATCCGGGTTCCAGCGAGCAAAAACGATAAATAGTCAAAGTTCCATTCCACGGAAGCTTCCCAACCTTGCATTGCGGCTTCGCTAAGATTGATAGCCTTTTCTTGGCCCAGGGAAATGGGAATAAATACAATTTTATGATCAATTTGGTCGTTAAAATAACCAAGACGAGCGCGCCATAGACTTGTCAAGCTTATGAAACTGATTTCCCTATGAAGGATTGATTCGGGATTAATATTCTGGTTTGCCACAGTTCCCGCACCATCACCAAATTCAGCTAACAAGTAGGGGGGGGATTGGTTACGTGAAAGCTGCAGATTATAATTCAGTCGATTGCCTCGCAGCAGAGACCCAAAAAGAGTTAGACTGTGACTTGCAAAACTGTCTTCTCTTGTCTCTGGAGCCATATGAGTACTGGAAACCTTTTGCCACTCATGTTTGGTTTGCAGATGTAGCCAGTTTGCAAACTTATAAACTTCACCCAGGTAGAGTCTATCAATGGTGCGTGACGATTTTAATGTATAGGAGTCATCACCAAATGAGTCTACAACGAGATGGCTGCGCTTCGCTCGCCATAGCAGCTCATAGGGGATAGAAAATTTTGGTTGTATTTGAAACCCTACTTCTTCAGCGGTATTAAGACGTGAAAAGCTAGTATAAGTTCCTAACACTTCTCTTTTGGGGTCCTGAGTTTGTTGCTGATCCTGACGCCAGCCTGCGGTTAGGGTGAAGTTTAGGTAGGGACTGCCAAAATATGAATAATCTGCTAGCACTAGTTGAGCTATACTCTCAGCCCTTACAGCTCCTGGAAAATAGGAGTTAGCAGGAGCGATGCCATAATTTTTTTTATAATACCGGCTTAAAACGGTAGTCTGATGACTACCAGTACTCCAAGACGAAAAGTTCATGGCCTGCATGGATCTCTGATCGTTATTTGTCTGTTGCAGTAATCTATCGTCAGAACTTAATAAGGGGGTCGCATTGTTATTAAAAATTTTATAGCTTCCAGACCCCTGGTGTGAACGAGCATAGCTACGGCTAGCAAACTGATCATTCCCATAATCCCATAGTAGCCACAGTGAGTTTCCATAAACATCACCAGATTCATATCCCCATTGCCTTTGCGAAATACCAACGTCTTTCATTTGATACACCAAAGTAGCAATGGGGCTCAAACTAGAATTATCGATCGCACCCTGGCCTAGTTGGAGACTTAATTTTCCAAAAAATCGCAAGTCAATCTCATCAGCCAGAGAAAAGCCTGTTAACGGATCCTGCAACAGCCAGTGGCTTAAAAAAATTTCGGTGTATTTTGCACTGCGACCCCGGGCACTGGGAATACCAAATCCCGTAGCTGAAGGTAACGCGCCCTGGATAAGACGCAGGCTTGGGTTTCTATGAATCCAGAAAGAAAGCGACTGTTCCCATATCTCCTTGGCTTCTATCACTTCAATATAGCTGCTATCAGACGGATTAAGCCGCTGTTCTTTAACTTCAATGACTTCAGTCTCCCCTTGAGCAAGAGTACTGAAGGCCATCATCATGATTACAAGTGTTTTCATTTATTGGGCTTGCATGATCCCTTTACCAATAGGGATCAGGGGCAATACGTGTTTTTTCTTTGCTTCAAACGTACTATGATCTAAACGTACTAGAATGCCTTCACCGCTAGTCAGATTCTCTGTAACCCATAGCTCCTGGAGATCAGGAATATGATACAGTCCAAAATATCCCGCTGCATTTTCCTGGAAGGTATAGATAGATGTAACCTCACCGGATTCATAATTCAGCTGGTAAATGTCATTTGTAGTAGTTTTAGCTGCAAAAAAAATGCTGGAGCCGACCCCATCGACCGTCGGACCATTCATCCGTAGATCCTTATCATCTAGATCAACTAAAGTATGAGATGAAAAGGTTTCCAATTCAATTTCTTCTAGCCTAGCATGGCATTGATCCCTATTAATTGTAATCTCCGAACAGATGCTGAGAGCAAGAAGTTTACCGTCACCATTGACCACTAGTTCTGGAGTACTGCCTTCCAAAGCGATCCCTTGGATACCTTCCTTGCTAGGATTGGTATCTACAGGTGATACCCCTTCATCCTCAATGGCAAAGACAAATACTTCCCCATGACCAGCGAGCTCCAACCCTCCATTAGCAAATTGATACGCTTGATGGGAAACCAGTAACAATTTCCGATCCCCTAATTGGGAATGGATAATGTTGGTAGGCTTTAACACCGGCCCTTGAAACATGAAATTTCCCGATATTTTCTCCAGACTTTTATCTACCGTATCATACAAAGCAAAGAACCCATTGCTATGCATCGTCATGAACATGTATCTGGCATCAATACTTACAGCTTCTTTGGGATCATAAGCGACGAGGCCAGCAATTTTTTGTTGATCTAATATTAAACCCTCCCCGAGATCAATGGTCCTGAGGTTAATATTGTTAGCCCCTCTATTAAAAAGCATTAAGTTCTGATCATGGGAAGCTAGCAAGGCATCTCCAGCCTCACCATCAAGAATCAGTGAAAAACTGTCCTGCTCCACATCGAACACATAAACTCCTGAGCTGGAAAAGCTTTTATCCACCGCATTGAGGTAAACATAACGGGTATGCGAACGATTTTGGTCCGATAAAAATACCCCAGAAGAACTTAAGATGCAGTCCTTGCAGCCAATATTTTTCAGATCAAATTCCTTAATATTTTTGTTATTTAAAGAATCGCTATTATTGCATTGAGACAAGAACAAAGACATACCGATCACAGCCATAACGCGTATCATAATTAAAACCTCAAAGTCTAAGGGAGAAGGTCTGATAAGAAGGCTTGGCACCTTTAAAGGGCCTTCCGAGAACCATGCTCTGCGAATCATAAATGTAAACCAATCTGGGGTCTTCCACGATCAGTTTCGCCGCCAAACTATCATGATTCCCCCTAAGCCTCAAGAGAAAGAGCAAGC
This sequence comes from Pseudobacteriovorax sp., assembly GCA_050293845.1. Lineage (GTDB taxonomy): Bacteria > Bdellovibrionota_B > Oligoflexia > Oligoflexales > Oligoflexaceae > DT-89. The sequence goes on from JBNKNM010000026.1 coordinate 40,927, forward strand.
ACGTGTAAACGTCATTTCCATAAGCAAACGACTAGGGTAGAACCACCCTCAATAACCTAATTACAGTATGTTATATTGGTATGATATTTGCATTTTCAGTCTTAACAAAAGAAGACGCGTTATGCTAATGATTATCGTGAACAACCTAATAATCTTGCTTTTGATGTCATGCTCTTCCTTTTCGGAAACAGACATCCTTGAAGGGCTATTCGTAAAGACTAAACACATCAGAACCTTTCTCGATGGCCCTCCCCAGCAACCCTATAAATTACTATGTGAAATCAACATGATCCAACCCGCCTTTGGTAATCATGACTACAAGCCGAAAGATGTGAAACGGGATCTTCAGGTCCAAGCCGCGAAATGTGGTGCACAAGCAGTATATCTCGAATCTTTTCAGCAATTTGATAATCGCTTAGAGATCAAAGGTTGGGCCATCACCTTTCCTGTGAAAAAATCACATCTTTCCGAGCCAAAGATAAAAAATAAGTTTTTAAAGGCTGTCCGTCGTAACAATTTTGATCAGGTTACAGCACTATTAAAGCCGGTTTCCCAGCAAATGAAGCTGCGTTCTCAGGAGGATCAGAGGATACTCGAAGAAGCTTTGGTGGCCACAGCTACCATGGGCACATCTTGCTCAAAACGTCTGGTGGGCTTGTTGCAGGACAAGTATCATATTGTGATAAACAAACATAAAAGTTTTAAGAATAACTTTTTCTTTTGTGAAAAAGTTGCACTAAAAAGCTTTGATGCTTTTTCTGAGCATAGCAAAATAGTAGTTCTGGATCAAGCCTTCAGGCAGTTAATTTTGATTCATAAAAACTACAGCGGTAAAAATGATAATAAAAAACTCGATGATTTAC
>JBNKNM010000027.1:0-41557 GCA_050293845.1 Pseudobacteriovorax sp.
CTTGCTAGTGGTCTGGTCAACTAGTCTCCCTTGCGAGTCACCTCACAAGTCCCCTCCTTTAGGTGGGGGTAATTGACAAAGACTTCTTATCTTCCAGTGACTTCAAAGTCCACTTGTGTAAGAGACTCTCTCTTTGAGGTTTGTGCTGAATACTTTGGCAGCTTTATTTTTTGAGTTCCTTTAAAGCTATGGCTTTCATCCATTGCCAAAGATGCTGTGCTTCTGCTGCAGTAATCCCTGTTTGCGGTGGCATCATCAGGCCTCTTTCCAGGGCATCAATTTTCTTATACTTCACATGAAAAAGCAGGCTTTTGGGATTTCGTTTTTGATAAATAGGTAGCGGGTCCACAAAATCCCAGCCAAAAGTAGCACCCTTTCCGTTGATTCTGTGACAATATTGACAACGATTAAGAAATACTTCACGACCAGCGATCACCTCAGCATTCCCAGCAACATAGCTAAATGCTGTCCAAAACTTATACTTAATCCACTCGATCTTGTGGAGACTATCCGTGTAGTGAAAAGGGTTGAACTTTCCTTGGGAGATGGAGTAGCTTTCTGTGCGAACCACAATTTTATTATCCATAAACTTGATGGGTCGGGGATCGTTAAAAATGGGATCTGTCTTAATAATTCCTGGAAATTCTGAAGTATACTTTTTGTGAATTTCGCTGTAAATCTGTGTTGCGATGAAAATCTTCATAGCTTTTGCATCAGCTAACATCACAGGAACCCGCATGCCATTCTTAAAATGTAACAGCAAGGCATCGTAGTTCGGGGGAGCTGGTGGGAGAGTTGCCAACAAATCATATCCCATCGCCTTGATGGATTTTCCATATTGAATATCAAAGCCATTATAGGTTTTTGGATTTTCTAACTGAACTTGCAGAGACTTGAGTTTATCTGTATTGTAGTGAGAGTAATGTGACTTTTTCTGGGTAACTAAGGTTATACTGCTCCCTTGAAGTAAAGATGTAATGCAGCATGCAACCAATGCAATAAAACATTTGAACATAATGACCTCCACAGATTCATTATATCCCATTTTGCAAAATAATTAAGCTACATTGCATTGCAGTTTATCGGTAACACCAATTATTATGATTTAGTAAAATCGTTATCAGTATTTAGCGTATCTGCCAAATATTCATCTGTTATATGTGAGGATACAGTATCTATCTCTTTTGCGTTCTGGATGGCGTATGCATATCCCTCCGATTTTTGAACAAACCGCTTGATGGCCTTAGGCCATCCGCCAGGCTCCCTTTCTGTATGGCTCACAATAACCGTGGGAATTTCAGAAACTAGCTTTCCTAGATAACTAGCAATTTCGACACCCGTAATACCATCCAACTCATAGTCTAATATGAGAACGTCATAGTTTTCTAATGCACCGACAGAGCCTAACTCTATCAAAGAGCCAAAACAATCCAGGTGGACATTTTCTATCTCAGCAGCCCGTTTCATAATGCTTCGATAGGTGGAATCATCATCGATTAGCACATATGACCTAGTAGAATTTTTAGACTGTTGATTTAAGTTTATTTTCATCGATAGCTCTCTTTCGGAGTAAATCGTAGGCTATTCTCCCTACTTTTTAACGGGACTCGTTTGCTGATAGGGACTCCTTTGCTTGTCCCTCCTGATTATTAATCTATCGACATCACTGAACCTCTTTTCGATTACTTTGAAGTAAAGAAGTCATTGTTTGCTTTAAGGTCTAAATAATACTATTTATATCGACTTGATTGTGTCTGAACCCTGACCATAACTTATGTCAGGACCAATGCAAAAAAAGCTAGCCTATCCTATAAACCAAAGATCCGGTGAGATAATTTTCTAAAAACGTTTCTTAATTTTGCCTCAAAATGCGTGCTCTGGCACCGGACATAATCTCACGAGATGAAACCATGCTACCTCCAGGTCAAAACAAGGCAAAAGGTCCTAAAACTATGAGATGACCAGATGCGTTTACAAGAAGACAGGTTTTATGGACTAGGTAAAATAGTCGTAATAAAAGATAGTGCTATTCTAGCCTCCGCTGGGAAAATTAAGTGAGGTATTTACAAGTTTTGGTAAATTTTTGCTAAATTCTGGCAAATCTCATTAATTTGATATGCTTGATTTGGTTATAACTAGCTATTATTTCAATAAAAACAAGATAGGCATAGATTCTGCATGTCAGGTGATGGCCATTGCACCTGAGGGGTCCCATTAATCTTTGCTCCAGCATCGATGTGATTAGCCAAGGTAGCTTTCCTGCCAAAATGCTTTTGGAGGCTATAATGGTTTGGCAATTGCTGGAGGACAACAACTTTCTGAGGACAACGAGATGACCTTACTTAGCTTTAAAGAACTCTTAAAGGGAAAGAGCTTGTTAATTGTAGAAGATGAAGATATCCAAAGAGAATATATGTGCGATGAGATTGCAGCCTATATTAGCTGCGATGGAGCCTCTAGTTATGAGGAAGCCACACGCATTCTGGCGGAAAAACCTTATGATTTTCTTTTGTCTGATATTCATCTGACTCGTTCCGCAGATGATAAGTCTGAAGGCTTAAAAGTAATGAGCTTTGCTAAAGAAAAATTTCCTGATATTACAGTAATTGGTATGTCCACAGATAACACTGTACCAAAGATTGATGCCATGGATCACTTTGCCACAAAGCCTTTGATGGGTGCCGATGCTATTATGGAGGCTCTTTTTACTGGATTTAAGGGAAATCATGAGTCCTGAACACGTTCTTGCTAGTTTCCGCCATTTCCCTAGGAAATATCATCATTGATTGCATATTCAGTAGGTAAATTTTTCTCGTCCCCCTATTTACCCTCCACCCGATATCCTTTCCAGACAACCTTTGGAAAAATAGATGTATTACAATAACAAAAACCTAATATTCTCCCCCTCAGACCTAACCACCTACTGGGAATCCGCATACGCATCGTGGATGGATCGCTATAACCTAGAAAACCCAGGAAGAGTCAAGAAAGATCCCGAAGATGAGATGATGAAAGTACTTCAAGAAAAAGGTTATACTCATGAGAAAAATATCTTAAATAAAATGCAGTCAGAAGGACTCTTTATTAAAACAATAGATTCAAAGGGGAGTAATCCAATAGTAGAAACCATTAGCGCTCTTCAAGAAGGTTATGACATCATCTACCAGGGCAAACTTCAAGACGACCGTTTCACAGGTTTTGCAGATTTTATCGTAAAGGTACAAGGTTCATCAAATTTAGGAGACTATCATTATGAAGTCTGGGACACAAAACTGGCCAGCAAACTAAAACCATACTTCGTCATCCAATTATGCACCTACTCTCAGATGTTAAGTGAAATACAGGGAATATGGCCTAAAGAATTGGTCGTCCTACTAGGGAATGGTGAAAAGAAAAAACTCTCTATCAATGACTATGTTTACTATTACACAGCTCTACGGGAACGATTTTTGGATTTTCAGGATAACTTTGATCCTAAGGCTACCTATGAACCGGAGCGATCTCGTTCCTATGGCAAATGGGAGAATCACGCTAAAGAACAAATCGTTAACAGCGATTCCCTGATGCAAATTGCTAATATCAGCAAGAACCAAGTCAAAAACCTGTCAAAGGCTGGCATAAACACCATGAAGGCTTTAGCTGCAAGTAAATTAGATTCCGTCAGCAAGATCTCAGACCACGTATTGGAACGCCTCAGGAAACAAGCTCAAGTTCAGATTAAAAGCGAAGGAAAAGACGTACCCTACTGGGAGGTCAAAGACCATAGTCAGTATGTTGAGCAAAACAAAGGACTATTCTTGCTCCCTCCCGCCTCCCCAAATGATGTCTACTTCGATATCGAAGGTTATCCCATCATGGAAGGTGGACTAGAGTACCTTTGGGGGAACTCCTATTATGAAGGAGATAAGTTGGTCTTCAAGGATTTTTGGGCTCACGACCGAGCGCAAGAACAAAAAGCGTTTGAGGGCTTTGTGGACTGGATCATGACCCGTTGGCAAAACGATCATAATATGCATGTCTACCACTATGCCCCATATGAAATTACTGTATTAAAGCGCCTAATGAGTCGTTATGCCTCTAAGGAAGAAGAGGTTGATCAGCTGCTGAGACATGGGGTCTTTGTGGACCTTTATCAAGTAGTCAAGCAAGGCGTTTGGATTGGAGAACCTCGATACTCCATCAAAAATGTGGAGCGCATTTACAGGGGTAAAAGGGCAACTGATGTAGCCAGTGGCAGTGAGTCTGTCGTGTTCTACAATGCCTGGTTAGAAGACAAGGATGGAGAAACCTGGCAGGAGTCCAAGATCCTGAAGGAGATACGGGATTATAATATTGATGATTGCGAGTCTACCTACCAGCTAACTGAATGGCTCAGAGAGATTCAAAAAGCAGAAGGTATTGCACCCAAATTAGATTTCTTTGCAGCAGATGATATCATTATCCCCGAGTCTGACGACTTAGCTCTCAGACAAAGCCTAAAAGAACATAGTAAAACCTATAGAGAAGCCGAGATGATTTCCCATCTTATAGATTTTCATCAGAGAGAAGACAGACCAGGGTGGTGGGAGTATTTCAATCGTTTTGAAATGTCTCAAGACGAATTAGCCGAAGACTTAAGTACCCTTGTCGGTTTAAGAAAGTTGGACAAAGATCCAAAGCCAGTTAAAAAATCCCTGGTCCATTTTTACTCTTTCGACAATAGGCAGAATAGCAAAGTCAAAAAGGGCGATAAACTAGAACTTCTTTCTTCAGAAAAAAAACAAAAAGTAGAGATTTATGACATAGATTACAAGGAAAGGATTGCTTCCATTAAAGTTGGCAATAAGGTTGCACTTGATGAGATCATTAACCTAGTTCCAGAAGGACCTTTTAATAAGAAGGGTATGAAACGTGCTATATCAGAGTTCGCTGAGGCCTGGAGCAAAGATCCAAGCATAAATAATGCTATTGCCAAGTTTCTGCGCAAGGATCGTCCCGAGTTTAAGGATGGTATCAAAGGCAAGCTTATAGATCAGTCACAAGAAATCATCCCACAGATCATAGATCGCTGCCTTCAGCTTAATCACAGCAGTCTATGCATTCAAGGGCCTCCAGGTGCCGGCAAGACCTATACGGCCTCTCATCTTATCTGCGAGCTTATTAAGCAAGGATATACCGTCGGTATTAGTTCTAATTCTCATAAGGCCATTAACAACCTCTTAGCTAGAGCCGTTAAGCAAGTCAATGAGAATATAGGTCAAAAAGTCTATTTTAAGGTGGATAAAACCGGAGGTGAGGACGAGCTTTACCTAGATGGATCGATCCAAAATATTAAGCAGATCGATGATATTCCAGACGGCTACTCCATTATTGGTGGCACGGCCTTCGCTTTTGCCAGGAAAGCTGCAAATGGGCTTGTGGATTATCTCTTTATTGATGAGGCTGGACAGGTAGCTATTGCCAATCTTTGTACCATGGCATTCGCGGCAAAAAACTATATTTTCATGGGCGATCAGATGCAACTAGCCCAACCTACTCAAGGAACCCATCCTGGTAATAGTGGCGAATCGATCCTGGATTATTTACTTGATGGAAAGGCTATCATTCCCGATGATATGGGAGTGTTGCTCCCCATTAGTTATAGGATGCACCCTTCCCTATGCCAGACCGTATCAGATATGATCTATGAGTCTAAATTAAAACCTTCAGACGACACCCAGAGATTAGCCATACAAGGGGTGAATCATCCTCAGATCAATGCAGAGCATGGGATCATCTTCGTTCCTGTAGAACATGAAGGGAACAGCCAGGCTAGTGAAGAAGAGGCTGCGATGGTCAAAGAGGTCTATACTTCATTACTGGGATCACAGTTTTTGGGTAAATCTAAAAATGATGATCGTAGGGTAAGCCCTGAAGATATTCTTATTGTGACTCCTTTTAATTTTCAGGTAACTAAGCTTAAGGAGGCTCTTGGTGATGAAGCTAAAATTGGATCAGTTGATAAGTTTCAAGGTCAAGAAGCTCCTGTGGTGATTATTTCTATGGTAGCCTCTGAGGGAAATTCTGGTCGTGGAGCTGATTTCTTGTTTAGCAAAAATCGCATGAACGTAGCAATTTCTCGGGCTCAAGCTCTGGTTGTTTTGGTTGCTAATCCTAATCTAGCGACAACATTTACTACTAGTGTGGAGAGCATGTCGCTTGTTAATATGTTTTGTAAACTAGTAGCACGGAAGGAGATCAAAAATTGATTCCTAACTTTAAGCGCCCCGATTCAAAACAGACCTCCGTCGCGGCGCAAAGTAAAATCATTTTTGTTTAAACCCTAGATATTCGTCCTTAAATTTTTTTCTGTTCATACGGCTTAAAGAATGACGCCGATTCCTTCTGGGCATCATCTTTCGACATCGAATAACGTCTTTTTAGGACTTCTGGCAACTTATTGTGATTTGCAACGATCTCTTTTACTTCAGGGCTTGTTAGTTTCGACCACTTAGTGCTCAATGCTAAGCTAATTTTTGCTTCTGGGTTTGTACTTTGCTGGCTTTCCATTTTTGTTTCCTTTCAAGAAAAACATATTAATGAAATCTAGAGCCAGTCATTTATATGCATATCTTATGCCAGAGATTTATTAACGTATCACTCACCCCAAAAATCCGGAAAAACTTAGTCCGAAGAAAGATCATGGGGCCGCTATACAAAAACTTAATTAATTCTCATCCTTTATCCGGAATGTGAAAATTCGTCGCTTTCTACGTTATGCCAAGCTTACGAAATTCTAAGGTATCACCTTTACACATTCGTACCATTAAATCTAGTTGTCTGTAGCTTGGCAATCGGATGTCAGATACTGTTGTCGCTCTTTTTTAAAAATGTAGTCAATTGACAGCATTTGAGTTTTTAATTGCAAATCACTGTATTGGTCATTATATGGCGCTATCGCTGACGTAGCGAACATTTAATTACGAAATTCGTCCTGATGGATATGATGCTTCTCCATCAATCGATAAAGATCGGACCGAAATCTTCCAGCGAGATGGGAGGCTTCCGTTACATTTCCTCGGGTAAGTGTTAGAATTTTGCGAAGATATTGGATTTCGAAAGCTTTTTTTGCTTCTGTGAAAGTAAGAAGATCTTCGTTTAATCGAAGCTGGCTGCCCTTTCCAGACAATGTTTCCTTTTGGCTAAACATGCGCTCAATATGAAGCTCGCTGTCCTTTGATAGAACAATAGCACGTTCAATGCTGTTTTGCAGCTCACGAATATTGCCAGGCCACTTGTATGACTTTAATCTAGACATCAGTTCTTTGGATGGCATTTTAATCTGCCGGTTGTAACGCTTATTAAGTTTATCAACTAGATACTCCGTCAGGAGTGGGATGTCACCTTGCCTCTCACGCAATGGAGGAATATCTATTAAGAATACAGAAACTCTAAAAAACAAGTCGTCTCTAAAGTTCCCATGGTCCACCTCTTCTCTAAGATTCTTATTGGTAGCTGCAAGAACCCTGGTGTTAATTTTTAATGTCTGGGTTGATCCAATGGGTTTGATTTCTTTTTCCTGCAAAACCCGAAGTAATTTTACTTGTAGGGAAAGTGGCATTTCGCCAATTTCATCAAGAAACAGTGTTCCTTCAGAACAGACTTCAAATATACCCTTCTTGTCGGTCTTGGCATCAGTAAATGCACCTTTTTTGTACCCAAACAGTTCAGATTCGAGTAAATTTTCAGGAATAGCTCCGCAGTTAATAGCTTCAAAACGATGCGTTGAACGATTAGATATCGAGTGTAGAGCTCTTGCAACAAGCTCCTTACCAGTACCGGACTCTCCTGATATTAAAATGGTGGCATCAACGTCTTTGAGTTGCTCAAGTTCATGAAACAAGTTCTTCATGGGATCGCTATTTCCCATTAACCCCAATTTTTTAAAAACCTGATGAATTGGCTCAATGGTTTCAATCTTGCGTCCGATTCGCTTTTTAAGCTCTTCTGCTATCTTTTGTGGATTATTCGACTTTGATATAAAAGATGCAGCTCCTTTGTCCATAGCATCGACCGCAAGATCAATGGAACCACCGGCGCTCATTACAATGACTTTAGTAAAGGGATACTCACGAGCAATATATGGAACTAAATCCATACCATCTTCTTCGCCAAGTCTCATGTCTAGTAAAACAGCATCAAAAGTAAATAACGCAAGAACTTTTTTCGCAGTCGCAATAGAGTTTGCTATTTCACACCTAAATTCATGCTGTCTAAAATACCCAGCGAAGATAGCTTGTTGTGCTTCATCATCCTCCACAATCAATACTCTAGCATATTTCATAAAAATAGACTTTCTTTCTATATGCGCAGCAATATAGCTCGCAGTAGCATACCATTTACGAGGGTTAAATTCAACTAATGGATGGCTCGATATGTGCATATGGCATTTTAGGCAAAAAGGAGACGTCAATTGTCGAATGATAACGAAAAAGTGGCTAAGATCGATTTGAACAAACTGCAGAGTTTATTACCGTTCGGTGAAATGGAAGATCGCGTTAAAGTTTATCAAAATTTTCGATTAGAAGCATTTAACTATCTAAAACAACTTGAATTAAGTGTTGATCAACAAAGCCTCAACGAAATTGTAGGAGCAGCGAACAAATTTGGTCGCTCCGCTTTAATTTTTGGAGGAAATGAACTTGCAAAATGTTGTTCGGAATTAGCTACTAGAGTCTCCAAGAATGACTTCAATGTTTCAAGAGAGAGCTTGCTAACCATCATCAAGGAAAAAAACCGCCTCATTAAAGCCATCGATGATGAAGTCTGTCATCTTAAAAGAAATTGTAGTTAAATACCGACATCTTGTTGGTAAATGACGACACAACTTGAATACTTTCCCCAATCTAATTCGACATACATGACTCATTTGCTTTTCTAGACCTGATGATAAGTACATTCATTAGTACCAGCAGTTACCTTTCATAGGGAGGTTGTCTGCACCCATGTTCAGTATACGTTGAATACCTATATGCCTTTGTTGGTATAAATAATGCACTACAAAAACACTAAGCCTAGAAGTTTTCAGTTGGAGAGAATATGGAAGCGATGAAACAAAAATTTAAAAAAGAACAAGAGCGAGATACAAGTTTACCCCATGAAGGTGACAGTATTGAGCATAAAGTGGAGATGCAGAGTTCTCATTCTACGTGGATAGATAAAGAAAATACCAAAAAAATTATTGACCAATCGATACGCGGCTTAAAAAGTACCTACAAATATTGTCTTGATTTTTTAAGGAATCAAAAGATTTTTATCCGACATTATTTGATCGTCTTAACGGCAGTTCTGTTTACCATTATATTGGTTCAAAATATCGCATCTTCGCAAGTCGAGCTGTTGTTTTGGGGATTCAATGCTCCAAGAAGTATCATATTTATGATTATGCTGATTATCGGCTTTGGAGCTGGATATTGGCTGGGGAGCAAAAGAAATCGACATTTTGATCAAGATATACTTAAAGGTGGTCTCCGATGACACCTCAGGATGAAAATCGCGATCACAAAAATACTACTTTGCTTAGAAATTCAGACCTAGGAAGGACTTTTTTTGAGCTGAAATCAAGATTTATGGGAGGAAGATTTAGTGGTGGCATACATGGATCTTTTCTGCTTGGGATCATTTTTTTTCTAATGGTCGGTATATGGACCGCAACATTTTCAGTTCCCAGCGACTCCATTGCAGTTATCCAACGCTTCGGAAAATTTATTGAGACCTCTCCACCAGGGCTTCATTTCATGTTACCTTTTAGCATTGATCAAGTGACAATCGTACCCACAAAACGCCAATTAAAACAGGAGTTCGGATTCTCTACTCCCGGCGCACGCGATCCCAACCAAAGACCTAGAAATAATAGCAACATGCGTGAAACGCAGATGGTAACAGGTGACTTGAATGCTGCTTTGGTTGAATGGGTAGTACAATATCGCATATCAGATCCCGTTAAATATCTTTTTGAAGTCCGACGCCCCGCTGAAACCCTTAGGTATGTTTCGGAATCAGTCATGCGTGAAGTTGTAGGCGACAGAACCGTTGATGAGGTGATTACCATAGGCCGTCAAGAAATCGAATCCGATGCACTGATCAAGATGCAGGATCTTGCAACAAAGTATGCCTTGGGAATCAGTATCGATCAAGTGCAGTTAAAGAATATAAATCCTCCTAAACCAGTCCAAGAGTCATTTAACGAAGTAAATCAGGCTCAACAGGAAAAAGAAAAATTAATAAATGAAGCCCGCAGGGACTATAATAAAGTAATTCCATTAGCGGAAGGCGAGAAGGACCAAAGAATTCGCGAAGCAGACGGTTATCGCATAAAAAGAATAAACGAAGCCCAAGGTGATGCGGCTAAATTCACAGCTCTGTTCACGGAGTATATGCGAGCACCGGAGGTGACAAAGCGCCGTATTTACATTGAAACCTTACAAGAAATTTTACCTAAATCTCAATCAATATTCATAGTTGATGAACAATCAGCAAATATTCTTCCCTTGCTGAACCTCAATGCAGCGAAAAGAGACTCCCCATGAACCGATCAAAACTGACATTGACTCTTTTTACCATAGCTATTATTATTTTTTTGACTGTTAGCTCAACTTATACCGTGAATGAGGTCGAACAAGTAATCATAACACAATTCGGTAAACCCATCGGTGATCCGATACTTTCCAGTGGACTAAAATTAAAACTTCCTTTCGTTCAAAATGTTAACCCCATCGATAAACGAGTATTAGAATGGGACGGCAGCCCATCGGATATGCCGACAAAGGATAAGCTTTATATTGCCGTAGATTTGTTTGCTCGTTGGCGGATTACAGACCCACTTCAGTATTTTCTGCGACTACGTGATGAGCGTAGTGCACAATCTCGACTAGATGATATTTTAGGCAGTGAAACCCGCAATGCCGTAGCCAAGCATGAATTGATTGAAATTATTCGTACAACAAAAAATCGGGTTCCGCTATTAGATGTATTTCTCACAGAGGCAGAGCGCGCATTAGATATGGGATCATTAGTGCCAATTCGCAAGGGTCGTAAATTGGTGGAGAAAGAAATATTTACGGCAGCCGCTGAGAAAGTTCGAGTTTTTGGCATAGAGCTACTCGATATTCGATTCAAGCGAATTAATTATAATGAAAGTGTAAGGCCGAAAATCTATGATCGCATGATAAGTGAGCGTAGACAGATAGCGGAGCGTTTCTTGTCGGAAGGAAACGGTGAAGCTGCTAGAATTCGCGGTAATCGTGTTCGTGATCTTGACAAGATTCAATCTGAAGCCTACAAAAAGGTTGAAGAGATCCGGGGTGAAGCAGATGCTAGAGCTGCTGAAATTTATACTAAGGCTTACAACAAAAATGATCGGGCAGTTGAGTTCTTTGAATTCACAAGGACTATGAGTTCGTATAAGCCCATTATCACGCAAAATACAACTCTTGTGGTCTCCACTGGAAGTGATCTATTTAAATTTTTAAAAGGAATGTCAACTGACGTCACCCCTAAAAACTATAGAAAAAAAGACAACCCTGATTCATCTAATATTAGTCATTAAAGTGGAGAAAGGCTATAGTTGTATGGAATACTTCGCATCAGATTCAGAGAATAATAGCAAAAAATATACTATTGTCATTACCTTAGATTCAGGAAAAATTCTTGGCAAATTATGTCGAATTTTTATCGATATTAATTCCAAAAAAGTATCTGCTATCTCTTTTCGAAAAATTTTTTCAAGTGAAGAACTTTTTTTGAGAATGGATCGGATCAATCGTATCGGTGAAGATGTTATATTCATTGAAAATGAACTTATCCCAGAACATTTGGAAAAAGTTGGGGGGCTACCTGGTGAGGATCTTAAAGAGTTTCAAGGAACATGGATTTACACCATGAGTGGAGAAGCCATCGGTGCTCTCACAGATATCGGCTTCTTGCCAATGAATTGGACCATCAACAAAATTATTTTAAATGGTAATAGGGCAATTGACGTTGATGCCAATAATATCATAATCAATCATGATAAGATAGAAATCTCGGATGCCAGCCTCAAGACTCTAGGTGCCTCTACAGAGTCCGAGGGGCTGCTAGCAGGGTTGTTCGGTACAGCAGCCATCCGACAAGCTAGTATCTTACTGCAGCGCACGCTGCGAGGTATTCCAGTTTCGCAACCTCCGAGTAGCGGCAATGTCTAAGTCTTGAATGTGACGACAACAATTTATCCCGGATTCTTCTTTCGCTATGAGACTAGATGCTTATTACTTGATGATCTCAGTTATTCTGCATTTGATTTATTAGTTTTTGTTCAAATTTTTTTTAAGTCCTTCAAAGTCTGGATCACATGATGCCAGTATATTATCGGAGAACACTTTCAAAGCATGAAGACTTCTTTGGGGCTGTTACAGACCCCCAGTCCAATACTATTGTTATTAATCTTCATACTAACGTTTTTAACTCCGGTATCTCTGAAGAAAGTAAATTTGTCGATGTCTATAATGACTTTATAGGAAAAATATGAGAAAAAAATCAAAAAACATTCATCTATTGCACAGTTGGATCTATTTTTATTGGAGAAAAAATAATCACGGTCAGAAATTATGTAGGGTGGCATCCAAGTAAAAAACAGCATGAAGATATGGTTGAGGAGTGATGAGCTCTTTAAACAAAATTTTTTGCTTGCATTAAAATCTACAACCAACACCAACTCTGGCAAAACTAATATCTAACTTTACTCCATATCTATACCCTTGTTCTTCTGCACGAATTGAGGATGTAACAGTTCCCTCACCATAATTAGCAAATATTTCCCAGCTTTCTTGATAATAAAGTGTCAGTCCTATTTCCCAATAGGGAATGCGCTCGAAACTAATGGTATAGGTTTGACTAATTTCGTTTTCCTGGGATTTATAGCGAATAACTTCATCCTGGCTATCGATAATCCCATATCCAAGCTGGATATCCAGCAAATTCCATAAATTAAAATAAAGTCCACCATTGATATGGTTGATATGATAATCAATATTCAAGCGTGTAGGCTCACCTTGACCATAGATATTGGCGATTCCGGACATATCGATTGTTCCACGGGTTGTTCCCAAATTACTATAGATAAATGGGAGTGGGCGCCATGTCAGCTCAATGCCTGTTCCTTCTGCTGGAACAAGGTACAGCTGATCAAATTTACTTTTGAATCGAACTCCCGCAACGCGAACAGAAAGACTTTTCTTTTTATCGGTTTGTCTTCCATATTCAGAAGCATCGAATATTCTTTTAACTTTATTACTAGGTTTAGGGTCAGCTACTGTATTTATGACACTACTCAACTCAGAATAGCTATAAAGTACCAAAAGAATAAAGCGGTAGTCCTTCTCTTCAATAGCTTTGATTTTTATTTTATCGGATAATTCCTGAGAATCTAGCTCTTTATCATTAGTATATTGACGAAAGCTAATCTTTTGATTCTTCAATAAATTCTTAGAGGGTATCGATTCGTTTGTGGTGAAGATCTTTGTTGATGAAACCAGTGACTTATAATCTTTTTCAAGATAATATTGATTCATTTTAGCTAGGAGGTCCGATTGCTTTTGACTTAAGACATGATATTGGATACTACCTTCTAAATTGAAAACCTTCAATTTTCTTTTAGTTTTATAAGCTATAAAATCACTAGATTCTGAAGTGATATGACCTCTAGCCAAACCTACTACCATAGATTCTGTGGCACTTGGATGATTTGTCTGTACTCTTACAATGCCTTTATAAAGGTAAATCGTCGGTGATATTTTTTTATTTTGATACATAAGATTAAAATTAGGAGCAATAAAAATCGAGCTGTTTGCACCTAGATGTAATTCACCCCAAGATTCTGATTTAATGATAGCCCGTCCTTGAGTTGATGTTTCGATGCGATCCCCATAAATGATGTTCTTATGGTATTGAATAGGGAATCGATACCAATCTTTCCCATCACGCTTTACACGTTTTACATCATGAAATTTTTTCTGTGATACAGCATCACTAGTCACGCGACGCAGTATCCATCCATAACCTTTTAGAATCGATATTGAACCAACAGCGTAATCATTTTGCGCCAAAAGCTTCGTCGATGTCAGCATTGTTAACAATATAATGATAAGGTTTCTCATGGATAACCCCTTTTACAGCATGGATGCAATATTTAGAGGAAGCTGTGCCCCTAGTTGAAACAATCTATAGGGACACATTTAACGCAACCATAAATTACATACTAGTACGTATCAATCTTACATGCATTTTTTAGGTAAAATACTAAAGATGAAAGCCCTTGTGCACTTGTATCTGAGCTGGGATCAATGTCAATAACTAGAATAGAGTTGGAATCATCGCTAAAAATGGGACCTAAAGAGTCTACCTCTAGATCATTCATTATTTTTGAATAATCTTCTGTAATTGTATATCGGTATCGACCGTCATCTAAATCAACCTTTACAAATGTAATCGGATAACTTGCCTGAATGTTCTTTGCTTTCTCTATGGACATTTCCTTTTTCATAGTATTAAAATTAAATCTATTAACATTTTTAAGGGCAAATGACAGATCACCTTCATCACAGTCAACCACTGTTAATCTTTTGTGATTATCAGTATCATGAATACTCTCGTCGACATTGAAATCACAGTTTGCCACAGGGTCTAACTCTGTGTCGACCGTGATTTTAGCGTAGTCATCAGGGTTTTTGCGATGCGCTTCTATTTCCACTAAATCACTATGAACGATTGTTGCGGAAGCATTATAATAGTTACAGTTATGAAAGCTACAATCATTCACTGGAGTCAAAGTAAACTCTGTAACAGCTCTCACCAATAACGCTTTAAGACTGCCATCAAGTTCATCATTGACTTCTTCTGAAATGTTTTCAGGAAAGAAGTAGAAGAGAGAATCGTTTGTATCTAGTGATTCTTCATGTCTTGAATAAATAATTTTCGTAATGACATCACCTGAATCGGTTTCCAATGGAGGGTCAAATTTCTTGACTAGTTCATCAGCCCTGAGATTACACCCACTGAGGTTTAGAAATACTTCTGTTTGACTGTTTTCATCCAGGTCATAAGGATAAGATTTTTCGTTGTCACATAATATAGTAATGTGTGTGACTGATAAATCTGATTCCGCATCACCCGATGCCAATGAAAGATTAGATTCTGACCGTTCTAAGGTAAGATTCAGCTTTGTTGATCGAAATTCCTCAAGATCATCCGAACTGTTTTGACAAGCAGCTAGACAGATAGACAGCAGTAGAGTAGTTGATTGAATTTTCATTAGAGTTCCCCTCTAAAATAGGTTAAAAATTTAGACAAACGATTCTCATACCTAA
The DNA here is from genome assembly GCA_050293845.1 of Pseudobacteriovorax sp. Classification (GTDB taxonomy): domain Bacteria; phylum Bdellovibrionota_B; class Oligoflexia; order Oligoflexales; family Oligoflexaceae; genus DT-89. Next base: position 15,360 of record JBNKNM010000027.1, read on the forward strand.
GAACACATTCGCCTTTGGGTCTAGATTTAAGATAGATAGCTTTTTAAAAAATGACTTTAGCTACTGGAAAGTAGCATGACATCTGGATCAAAATTGCTTAGGTTTTGTATCCAAACACAGTAGAAAACATTAGAACATTCATACTTATCCCCTCTAGGTTTACATCTCTATGAATAGGAAACTCATAGCTCAAGTAGTAAATTATTTAATTTTTAACAACTACATACCGCTTATCGAAAGTAATTTCTCCGAGCTGAAATAATTACTGTTTAAGCATTAGTTTCTGTGAGTTAGGAGTGCCAAATTAAGTGTGTAAGGATAAGACTACTGAATAGAATGTGACTCCTGCCAATTTTTGTACCAAGAATGAGTCCTAAATACTACTTCAGAGTAACATTATACTCTTATATTTAAGCTTAATGTTCGTTTCTTTCTTCGAAAAGCAAAATGCAAACTGAAACCTTACTGAGAAGTCACTTTAACTTGGAATGGTTCATGGTTGCTAACTCTGTCAAGAACACAATTTTTCATGTATTATCTCTTTCCCATTGCAGCGACCTAATAGGAGTCATAATCTGTGCGATCTATGCTTGAGTATGGAGCTTATATTGTCGCTTCTTTGTGGGGAGGGTTTGCGGCTACCAGGGTCATTGCGCGGACGGCCACTGATATTAGGAATGGCGGAAGTAGCCCCTTAGCTGGCTTAGTGCGCTCTATCAGGCTTGTGGCTGTGTTATTAGTGCTTTCCTTATTCTCTGTTAACATCCCTCTAGCCTCGTTAGCGGCCAAACTGTTTGTGATCGCTTGGGATATGAGTGAGGCTATACATAATGATAAAATGATATACTAAGATCCTTGTGCCTATGTCGCGATATTGCTCATCACCTTCTCCTTAACCGTATTTGCTAATTTGGTCATAGCCGCGAATATAGGCGTCAATATGGCGATGCTGTATTTCCTTTGCAAAAACGTGGTGTCACAGTTGCTATATCAGGAGCCCACAGGCGTGTTCGTGGCAAGTTGCTAAGGGCTGGAATTGTCAATATCTTCGGTGGGGACAATATGTTCTCAGCGTTTGAGGATGCCTTACTCAGGTTTGGAGAGACATCTGATACCCGATCGCTAGATAAAACTTACCAAAAAGTAGCTTTGTTATGGGACTTGATTAGCTTCAAGACATGTCCGATAATGCCATCAGTAAAGGGTTCTTATCAACGACTTCAAACACATGATAGCAAGGTTTAGCATGGATAGTTGCTGCCAAAACAAAGAGAAGGATCTAGAAAAAACGGCTCGGCAACACAAATCAGTGCTTTGGTTTGTACTAGCGATTAACCTATCTATGTTTTTTGTTGAATCTTTTTACGGCATGATTTCAAACTCTCTAGCTTTAATAGGTGATTCGCTGGATATGCTTGGCGATGCCATCACCTATGGCAGTAGCTTACTTGTTGTGGGACTTGGTTTTAGGGAGAAGGCAAGAGTTGCGAGGTTGAAAGCTTCTATTATGCTGATTTTTGGTCTTGTCATTTCTGTTAGGTGCATATATCGAGGGGTTTATCCTTTAGAGCCTGAGGTAAATACGATGCTTTGGGTTGGGTGTTTAGCTCTAATTATGAACCTGATTTGCCTATTCTCCCTAACTAGATATAAGAATGATGATATTAATATGCGCTCTGTCTGGATCTGTTCCAGAAATGATATTATCGCAAATACTTCAGTAATCATGGCAGCTTTTGCAGTTTCACTACTCGGGTCTCCGTACCCCGATATCGTTGTCGGTGTTGGTCTGTCATACCTGTTTACAAAGTCCGCATTTCAGATATTCAAAGAAGCAAAATACCAGTAGCTTCCTTATTCCTCTGCATAGGTGAAAAGCACCCCTTCTGAACCATCAGCTTCAATCGTGTTAAAGTAGGCCACTTCGTTATTCACATCATCAAAGAACATTTGCAAGCTCCATTTGTCTTCACCAATTGTAAAAGAGAGAATAGAATTCTGAATAGCAACTTCCTCAGTGTCGAGCGGTACATTCTGTAATATAGCGCCATTACATTGTTTGTCCGCATATACCTCGTATGCAAAATCAGGGTCTATTTCATCACCGGCATGGTCCTGAGTTAATTTTACAGTTAGCTTAATAGAGACATCAGGGCTATCAACAGGCATGCAATCAGAGATAAACATCCTATTAATGATTTCAGGGTAACCCTGAATCCATTTGTGCACATGAACCAGGCCCTCATCCTCATCTTGAACATCAATACCTGTATAACAGAGTCTCACAATCCCATGGAAGTTTTTCAAGTCTAATTCCAAATTTTCATCAGGATTATGGAAATTATAAACACCTTCACATTCAGGGGTTCCAAAAATATATGCTAAGGACTGCAAATTGTCATGAGATAAAGAAATGATGAGATTGTTTTCTCTGTATTTATCTCTAGGAACTCCCTCTAAACTATATATCGACGAAAACTTAGGATTGAAATGACTTTGCTGATCATCTCCCGCTAAAAAATCCAACGGCTTATCTATTTCCGGACGTGTTTGCTTGCAAGACATAAAATCAAATATCAAAAATAGCGATAAGAGAACTCTAATCACAGCAATGATTCCTAAATGGGACCTGGATTTATAAAAAAACACTCTTACCCATCGGAAGGTTTCATTTTTATATTGAGAAATCGCTGGTAAGCAGTTTAACTAGCTTAAAATATGCGCTTTTCCGAGTCTTAGCTTATGATAATCACAGGTTTGAAATGTTCGTTGTGAGCATTTAGCTTAAAGAAATTGAAAAAATGGCTAAATTATCAAAACAGTTGATCAACAACTGCCAAAATCATAACGATAAATATCCCCTGTGAGCTACCCACAGTGTGGCTTAATTTGTAGCCGTCAGTCTCAGACTGAACGGTACAGGAAGCAATATTGACATCTTTTAATTAATGCTGCGTTTGACAATATAGATACCCAAAACAACAATAAAACCCGCAATAATTTGGCTGATAGTTAAGACTTGCTGGAAAATCATCCAGCCAAGGATTGCTGTTATTAAAGGCTGACACAGTAAAATGGCCCCGGAAATGGAGGCAGGAACGTACTTCAACCCGTAAGCGATAAGAGTCTGCCCTCCCACCTGGGAAACCAACGCCAGACCCAGCAAAGGGTACCATGTGACTAGCTTATTAGGGATCAATAGCCCTGGAGTCGCCAAAGTTATTACCGCTAAGGCCGCGCTTCCCATCACCGATGTAGCCATCATAATTTTCAGGATACTGTACTGCCTTGTTAGTAATTTAATGGAGATTAAATAGCCAGCATAACAAAACGCTGTCGCAGTTCCCAAAAGGTCACCCGCCAAGGCTTGGGACGTACTTTCAAAACTAAATCCCACTAAAAAGGCAAGCCCTGTTATGGCAATGCCCGCACCGATAGGATAGTACCAGTTTAGCCTCTCCTTAAACCATATCCAGCCTGCTAAACCGACAATTACAGCTGCCAAATTGGCTTCTAATGTAGCATTGGCTAGTGATGTATACTCGAAGGCCCAGTGCCAACAAGCAAGATCAGCTGCAAAAAAGAGCCCCGGTACCAGGAGAAGTCGAGGGTTGGGAGTCTTGGTAGTAGGTTTTGTGGCTCCTTGCCACCAAAAAAGGAAAATATAGATGGGAAAAGATAGCATCAATCGCCAAAATGCAACTCCGGAAGGAGAAATGCTCGCTCCATCGTTCATGCCATCAAAGTTGATCGCCAGCTTTGCAAATACAGGGGCAAAAGCGATGAAGCTTGCTCCCACGAACAATGATAATAGCCCGCGGTGGAAATACAGCTTTTCAGTAATCTGCAAAATCAACTCCCCTTATAGATTCAGCTAAATATCCATAGCATTAGCATTATTATTTCTCTAGTTGATTTATTACCGATATCTTACATAAAAGTTAAAATCTATATATTGAAATGTTTGGTTTCATACCGATGGATGAAGAAAATTAGAGGGAAAATATGAGATATATAGTCATTTTATCGCTATTAGTAGCAATCCATACTAGTTGTAGCTCAGGAAGTGATTCCGAGGAAAGTTCAGCAAGCGAGCAGGGTGGCAGACTAGCCATAAATGGCTTAATAGATGCGGCTCCGGCAGAGGTTCAAGTTGCATCCCCAACAACCGCAACAGGAGATGAAGTGTCTCTCACAAGCGGTACCATCGCTGTGGGGTTAACGCAGGAAAATGACCAGCCCAGTAATAGCTTTCTAGGCAAATTGATTGCTTTTATAAACCAAGCTAATGGTAATAGCGATAGCTGTCTTCCCGATTTGGAAGTTACTTTACCGACACAGCCTGGCTGTTATAATCAAATTGTATTTAAAAATGAATCCAATGGCACAACTTCTAGTAATATTTTCTTTGACGATAGCATTTTACCCCGCAACATCGATAATGTTAATGCAGTAGGGGTGCTTGATGATGGATCTGGTATCTTAAAAGAGTCCGAAGAAAGTGTACCCTGCTCTAAGGCTGTCACTGAATACTATCTAGATCGCATCGCTTCGTCATTTGATAGAGCCCAGTCTGTTACTGCTAGCCTGTTATGTGTAGCAAAGCAGTCTGCAATAGAAACGCTACCTTCAGCGGGAGAGTCCTTAGACCTTGTTGAGGAAGCGGGTAATCTTTGGTCTGATATCGATGTTCATGTTGCCAAAATTGATGCCATCTCTTCTGATAGCGGCATCGTCTACAACACAATTCTGAGTATAAGCTATGAAACTGAAGCGGGTGATAATCAAGATTTAGTAGTAGATATGCTGAATATTCCTGAGTCAGAGGGAAGCGAAAATTACCGTGGCCGGTTGTTCATCTATGATAAGAGAAAATCGAATCCCGATACAGGTCCTATACCAACATATATTAGTTCGCAGTTCGAAAAAACATCTGAAAATATTACAATATTAACCAAAGATGTTGGATTAAACTTTGTCGAAGAGCCGCTTCAATTTCTCAATACCAAGGGTATGATCGATTTTGGGCTTTTTACCAGTGAAACCTTTTCGGTTCCAGAAAATCAGGCGGGAGGACCTAGTATTGGTTTATTAAATTTTAACACTACAGATGGTACAGGAACCGTATCCTTTCAATCGTCTCCTGCCTTAGGTGGAACAGAAGTTTCAAATTCTTTTATAGTAACAGTGGATCGTCAGGAAGATGATAGTCTGAAAGGATGTGCACTACAAGGTCATGGCCTGTCACCGGTTAATGAAAATGGCATGCAAAGGGAAGATGTAGCAGATCAAAATTTGTCAGCTTACCGTATTCAGGGTTTTTATTGTATGAAAGGTCAGCAAACCAATACTCTTTCCTTTGGCGAAGATTTATCATTAGATCAATTTCAAAATCAGTTTGCAGCAGTACAAAAGCAATGCTTCAGTTTAAAGGATTCCACCTGGAGTATTTTAGATAGTAATATTACATATATGGTAGAATATAATGAATCGGGAGCCTGTGGTTCTACAGCTAACGATAACAGCAAATATAATTTAGTGGATCTTGATACAGCTCTAAAGTCAGTGAATTCATCAATCTTTGACAGTCCTCCCGATACCACAAATTTCACCATCGATAAAACTATCGATTATGGATTAGACTTTGAGTATGTCCCGTAAATATATTTAATAATCTTGCATCGAGAAATAGATGTGATTCATTTAACTCAACAAATTTACTTTGTTTTCCAATTTTGGAAACTTTAAGAAGAAGCAAGTGCCATTTTCATTACTTTCAAAACTGATTTCGCCATTAAGTTTAATGACAAACTTTCGAACCATATACAAACCAATTCCATGTCCATCGATCCCTTGATGAAATCTCTTAAACATCGAAAATACTTCGCTCTGTTTATCACTTGGAATTCCAATGCCATTATCTTTTATCTGAATATAAAACCATTCTAAATCATCATATGTGGTGATTTGAACACAGCTATTAGAGTTATTAGAATTTGAAAATTTAATGGCATTACTGATCAGATTATCTAATACTTGTGAAAGTCTAGAACAATGTGTTTTAAGTGGTTTTCTGTGTAAATAGTGATTTATGAATTTTATATTTCCAGCTTCAAGTTGAGACTTATAATTTAATGAAAGTTGTTCATATATTTTTTCAAAATCGAATAATGTTTGATCTTCCTCGCCTAGATCAGCCTTGGTTAAAAATAAGATTGTATGTACTAATGATTGAAGATTTGAAGAAATTTGTCGAACCTTAGTAATATTAGACATTGCCTCATCATAGTCTCCTTCCTTCATGTCCTCCTCAGCGCATTTAAGGATGGATGAAATTGTAACTAGCGGAGCCTTAAGGTCATGTGATGTTCTATAGGCAAACTCCTTGAGTTCTTCAGATTTTTCTTCAATTTCATTTTCGGCATTTCTTCTTTTCGTAATATCTACGATTGATGCTAATACATAAATTTCATCGTTATTTTCATGTAACGGCTGAAGACCTATCTCTACGGGAAATAGAGTTCCTTTTTTTTTCTTACCAAATAATTCTCTCCCAATACCCATCGACCTTGGTTCCGGTGATGTGATAAAGGTTTTGACAAATTTAGGATGATGCTTCTTGAAATCGTCAGGAACCAATATCTCTATTTGCTGACCCAAAAGTTCTTTTCTGTCATATTCAAAAAGAATTTCGATTTGTCTATTAACTAACATTATTTTTCCCTTGGCATCAATCATCAACATACCATTGGGAGCTGATTCAACGGCTGATCGAAATCTTTCTTCGGCGAAATACTGCTGTGTAAGGTCTATGATTGAGCTCATAACAAACAGACCATCATCTGTTTCTATTGGTGTTAATCCGACTTCTACAGGAAACGATTTACCATCTTTCTTTAAACCGAATAATATTCTTCCTCTGCCCATCTTTCTTGGTAGGGGAACTTCGAAAAAATTTTTGACAAGTTCAGGGTGTTTTTCTTTAATTTCCTTTGGAACTAAAATACTAATGTCTTGTCCAATAAGTTCTTCATAATGATATCCAAATAGTTTCAGAGCAAATGTATTTATAAACTTAATCTTGCTATCCACATTCACGAGTATTTTGGCAACGGGGCTTGACTCAAAAATCTTACGAAAAATTTCACTCATACTAATAACTTATCTATTTTATTAGCTAACTCATTTATATCAACATCCTTTACTAGATACTCATCAACAATACTATGTCGCTCAATTTCATTTTTATCCCTATCACTCGTTGATGATGTTATAACTGCAATGGGTATTATTGTTTTAAACTGGGTGTGCTTTTCTCGTTCTTGCTTAAATTTTTCTAAGAATTCAAAACCGTTCATAACGGGCATATTAATATCGATAAATATCGCGTCAGGAAGTTCTTCTTCCATATGTTTGAGTAAATACTCTAAAGCTTCTCGACCATTAAGAGCCGGTATAACATCCCCAAGGTGTGGAATTTTATTCCGTTGTTTCAACTTTTTTATTACATAATGATAATGTTCATCGTCATCTATAAACATTGCACTTTTCATAATTTCACCTCTTTTATTCTGTACACCTAGCAATGATTGCTTTATTGAGTACATATCTTTAAAACAGTTAGCCACAGACCACCTGCACCCCTGGTACTTGATTTTATAAGCTGAAAACTCTTTCAACTAACGATACTACTAATATCTTATCTTTTTTGTTTAGTTGTTTTAAGACGTGAGTAATCTTTTCCCACCGATCATCAATAACATAAGTATCATCAGTTAAAGCTATCTTATCTTCATCTACAAAACTCTATAGTCTTTAAGATAGGTCTCAGTAATTTGCTTACGATCTTTCATAGTCTTCCTAAAGCTGTCACCAACTATATCACTATCCTGAGATTGTGATGCTAGCATCGTGCTTATACCGTGTGGTAAATATCCTTTCAGCAAGGTGTATGGTTCGATACAATATAAGTATGTTTTGTCAAGGCATCTGATGCAAACCGATCTGAAAGGTGAAAGATAATGACAAAGAAATCGAAACAGCTTAAAGATTTATATGTAGTCATTGATCCAAATGGAAAATCTAAAACATGGAAATCAGAAGAGAGTAAGCAGCACTGCTGCAGTGGCTGAGCAAGGGCTAAATCAGTTCTACGATCCTATAAGAACTATGTATACCGGCACTTCTCCGCTATTTGATAAAGAGCCAACAACCATGCAAACCCGTGAGAACTATCTAGTCGCTAGGAGCTTAATCAATACTGCGATCCCATCAACACGAACTACATCGGTGGAACCCCTTTGATGACATTACCGGTAAGTCTAACACTAGAGGATTGTTAATATTTTCAAGTTATCACGTCGCTAAAAGCTCTGCTAATTTCTTCGGCGTCGGGAATTCTCTGAAAGAAAAAATTTTATCTCTCCCCCAATGGCTGGCCTCAATACATTCCTTCATTTCACCTTTTTTGATAATACTCTGACAAATACCCAGGCGGAGATTATCTACGGGATGCTTTTCTAGTTGGGCAAGGCGGCTCTTGAGTTGGCCATGGTGCCACCTATGAAAAATCTCTATGTAGATAGGCTGTGAGTTAGAAGCTGCTTGCAAAACAATATCAGGAAAGCAGTAGGACTGTCCCCCTAAGTCTAGAAAGCTGTCTGCTATTTTAGCCTTACCTGGTTGATATTTCTTATTAAAATTTTCAAGACACAATAAGAATTCTTCAGGAATGTAACCTCCTAGTTCTTTGTAATGGCTGATAAGTCCACTGCTGTGATCGAAAGTTAGGTCAAAATATTCCTGATTTATCTTAACTTCGCAATGAACCTTAAACTTTTTCATCTGAACAATATGAGGAATGAAATTAGCAAATCTTAAGCCATATGTTTGCGCCATATCAAAAATATTAAGCGGTCCCGTTAGATCAAAACTTAATCCTCCAGAATACTCTGCGATTTTATCGGGAAGCAGGCGATGAAATTTTAAGGTACGAAACAAAGCTCTTTTGGTAGGAAGGTTAATCTCATCAACAGCAATAGTGATCCGGGTGGCGCGCAGTACGAGGCCTTGAATCTGAGCGAGGTTGTAACGATGGATAAGCCAGGTACTGCTAACATGCGGTGGAGTTTTAATACGACGATACTCCGCAAGATCTCCATAAAGATCTTTCTCAACCTTGTTGGGGTCCCTATCAAAACTCTGAGCTATAGATTCTTGGTATAGTTTGTAATCGCTAATCCCCGCATCCCTTAATTTTTGCGCCGTAGTAATAATCTGCCACCTTGTGGCTTCAATGACTTCGCTATTCTCTTCAAATTCTGTATGATCTGTAAGTATTTTCTCGAAACCAGCCTTAACCTTGTCGTGAGGCGCAGCGATTTCTAAAAGCGATTCTTTTAGCTCGTAAAAAGGTCTACCCCTATGGGATTGAAACGTGTTGATCAGATCCTGACCATGACTCAGCCATGATCTGTCAGTTTTAACTGCATGGGGAAAAATCTTCCCCCCTTTTTTGCTATTAATCAGAAGATCCTTGGTAAGCACTGTGCTCCCTTCTGCGTTTATTGACAAAGTACTCTGCTGTTCCCTTTGAAACTAGCTCGTAGAGCACAGCCTTTTTTCCTTCTTTGGCCCTGAGTATCCGTCCTAGCCTTTGGACATGCTCCCTGACAGCCCCGCTTCCAGAAACGACAATACCCACGCTGGCATCGGGCACATCGACCCCCTCGTTTAAAACTTTGGAAGTGACCAAAACCTTGATATCACCCTCCTTAAACTGGCTCAGCATTTTTTTCCGTTCTTTAACTTTGGTTTGGTGGGTTAAAACAGCCAGAAAGAACTTGCGACCGATTTCATATGCTAGGGCATTATCATTAGTAAAAACAATGATTCGATCTTGGCGATGATGCATTAAGATGTTCCACAACTCGACTAGCTTTGCGCGAGACGCTTGAGCCAGCCTTTTCTGCTCTCTATAAGCCTTGAATGCATCTTTCCCTTTCGGAGATCGTGACGATTTAAAAAGAAAATTCTGCCAACCCCGAGGGGATGACATATCGATTCTGTTGGATCTTAGAAACGAAATATAAACTTGCCTTGCTACCTTATAGAGCTCTTCTTCTTCCTCGTTCATGGGCACTTCAATGGTGACTACATTATAAGGGGAAAGTCCATTACCAATCATTTTCTGGATCTGACCCTCGTAGACTAAAGGGCCAATCAATTCATAGATTAATTCTTCTTTACCGTCCGAGCGCTCTAAGGTAGCGGAAAGGCCGAGTCTATATGGAGCAAGAGAACAAATCGCGATATTCTGATATAAAGGGCCAGGCAAGTGATGGCATTCGTCAAACACTAAGAATCCAAATCGATTTCCTATGTGCTCCACATGCATCTGACCAGAGTCATAAGTCGCAACAGTGATCGGCCTGATTTCATGGGAACCACCTCCAAGTAATCCGATTTCAGTTGCAAAGAACTTGCTAAGGACAGCTTCCCATTGCTGCATCAAATCGATCGTCGGTACTAAAATAAGTGTACTGCGTTTTACGGTAGCTATGGCCATAACTGCAAGGAGCGTTTTTCCAGCTCCGGTTGGAAGACAAACAGTAGCTCTTTTCCCGCTTTCAACCCAAGCATCAAGGGCCCCTTTTTGATGGGGTCTAGGAGTAATGGCTGCCTTTAACTTAAGATCTAATTTTTCATAGGAACGCGCATTATCGGTATACTCTATCGTATTTTCGTATAGCTCCTCTACTAATTGACGATAGTCAATGGCGCGGCAGCGGTATTGTTTCGTTCTTGCATCCCACTTAACTATCTCATGTTCCTCAAAAGCGGCTCTATCAAGAGTTAATGTTCCGTGGTCAAAATCAACTGTGATCATATTAGGCCCTTAGTTTGCAAACTAACATAATCCTCTAGCATATTCTGAAGCATGTCGAAAGTGTTTATCAGCCTGCTTCATAAGAAGTCATAATGACTCGAGATCTTTACCTCTTTTCCATTAGAAATGGAACAGAAATAGAATCTTTTCAATAAAATTGATTCAGGCATCCTACCGGCGTATTCCCTAGAGCGAATACTAGCTTGTCCCCCTTGAACGTAGAAATGGTTAGTGAGTTCAGATCAAGGGTCTATTGTATTGCCTGCCAATCAAAGAAAATCGAATACTTGATGTTGATTCTTAGCTTCCAGATAATGCCATAGCACGACGTTGACACTGTCACCATCAGCTATATCACATCGGTATTGAGATCTCAGTACTGCGTCCATAAGTAATTTAATAAGTACCGTTGCTACCCGATCAACAAATATCTATGGAGATAAATAAGTAATAAAAATCCTGACAATAGATGATGTTGGCTGCTTCAATACCACCGCTTCAACTAGCGAGGGAGCGAAAAATACCCATTGGTTTCATGGTAACCGGGTTTAGCCGCACAAGTTTTATACCTGAATTCCATGAACCAAATGTTAACCATGGTTGACCATCCTTATCAGTGGCAAAATCGAGATCAATCGCATTGTAGTTATGACTATTAGTTGTGTTAATGATAAGTTTATGTTCTGTCCAATGATTTGATGCGAGAAGTGTTAAACAAGGAATATAGCAAGAAATTAGATAATAAATACCGGACATGAAGCTCAACTTCACTATACGGTAAGTTGTAGTTTTAATGACTTATTTTACTCTTTTTATGTTAATCATCAGAAATTTCTACCATAGCAATAGAGCCTGTTTCACCTTGAGATCATCAATTTGTGCTAAAGATAAATTTTATTTTATCGAGAGTATAATAGATCAGACAACTTACTGGAGAGAGTGTTCATGAACTCAATAGAAAGTAACGACGATAGACCTGAGTTTTTAGAGGGAGTCTACAAAGCAATTAATAAGGCGTACGCTATTATTGAATTCGATATTGAAGGTAAAATACTGGACGCAAATGATATATTTCTTTCTATAACAGGCTATTCTCTTGATGAAATAAAAGGAAAGCATCATAAAATATTTGTTCCCAGCGAGAATGTACAATCTCCAGAATATGAGAACTTTTGGAATAAATTAAATCAAGGTGAACTCAACCATGGCGAATATAAACATTTACGTAAAGATGGGCAAAAGGTGTGGATGTATGCTTCCTATAGTCCTGTATTCGGTCGGGATGGCAAGATAATAAAAGTGGTTATGTTAGCCAAAGATATTACGGAAACAAAACAAAAACTCCTTGATTACCAAGGGAAAAATATCGCGAGTGATCAGGTTCAGGGTATCATCGAATTTTCGATGGATGGCACAATAATCACAGCAAATAATATTTTTCTTGACATCTTGGGCTATCAACTCAGCGAGCTACAAGGGAAACATCATAGGATTTTTGCAACTCCAGAATATTATAATTCTCATGATTATAAGCTTTTTTGGGAAAAACTAAACAGAGGTGAGTTCGATAAAGGTCAATATAAAAGAATAGGTAAGGATGGTAAGGAGGTATGGATTCAAGCTTCCTACAACCCTATTTTAGACGAAAATGGTAAGCCTTTCAAAGTCGTCAAATTTGCTATAGATATTACTGAGCAAAAACGAAAAAATACGGAAATGGAAGCTGTATTAGCTGCTATTAACAAATCTCAAGCCATGATTGAATTTAATACAGATGGAACTGTTTTGGATGCTAATGATAATTTTCTCCATGCGATAGGATATACTCTTGAAGAAATAAAAGGACAGCACCATCGAATGCTTTGTGAAGCGGAATACACCACAAGCGCAGGTTATCTTGATTTTTGGAGGAAGCTAAACAGAGGTGAATTTGATGCCGGAGAATATAAAAGAGTTGGTAAAAACTCTAAAGAATTATGGATTCGAGCCACTTATAATCCAATATTGGATTTAAATGGAAAAGTTTGTAAGGTTATAAAGTTTGCTACTGATTTAACTAAGGAGAAGCAGCAATATAACAATTTAGTCGAAAAATTTGAAAGTGCTAGTAATGAGCTTGGGGCAGCGTCTGAAGAATTAGCTGCGACTGCTCAACAAATGTCGAGTAATTCCCAGTCAGCCCAAGAGGAAGCTAACTCAGCTGCAAAACTTTCCAATCAAGTTTCAGAAAATGTTCGAGGAATAGCTACAAATACCGAAGAAATGGCTGCTACTGTAAAAGATATTTCTCTAAAAGCATCTGAAACATCAAAAATATCTGGAGAGGCAAGTAAAGCTGCAGATAACTCAACTGACCTGATAAATGAGTTAGGAAAGGCATCAGAGGAAATTGGTGGTGTCATTAAACTCATCAGTTCCATTGCACAGCAAACGAATCTTTTGGCCCTTAATGCTACGATAGAGGCGGCACGTGCAGGCGAATCAGGAAAAGGCTTTTCAGTAGTAGCAAACGAAGTTAAGGAATTGGCAAATCAAACAGCCAGTGCAACTGATCAGATTACGCAAAGAATAAATAGAATAAAAGAAGTTTCCAAGATTTCCGTCCAATCTATTAAAGAAATATCAGAAATTATTTCAAAAGTTAATGAAAATGCGTCTTTAACAGCGACTGCGACAGAAGAACAAGCTGCAACAACCAATGAAGTATCAATGATGATAGATGGTGCCAGAAAGGGTGTAGAAGAAATTGTAAATGTCATTGAAACTACCGCAAAGCTTTCTAATAATACAACTCTTGGTGCCAGTAATACCGAATCAGCTGCCAATAATCTTGCTAAAATGGGCCACATGCTGAAACAGTTAATCATTGACGTAAAAAACCCAAACCAAGAAAGTACTCATAAATATGCAGCGTGATCATGACTGAATAACTTGGATATGGTTGTATAAGACATATCTATGGGTAAAATGGTGGTAGTAGGCCATATTACGATATGCATAGCTATTATATTTATGCACCTAACTATGGCATTTCTATTAGTAGATGATTGGCTTTATCTTGCTTATAAGAAAAAATATTCGGTTTTACATTTTGGAATATGTTCTCTACTCCAATAGAATTGTGGCCACCTTATTTGCCCATCTACTTGTTCACCAATGTATGCAACATAGTATGCCTTGCGCATACTTGGATTAAAAGCGTTACTCCCATGCCTAAAAGATATCAGTGTTTTCTACTGCCACTTCAACCTTCTCACCTGCAAGAGTTAAGAGTAGATCATATGAAGAGGGTGTATAATTTGTTAATTTTTTACCTGAAGAATCTTCTAGTCGACATCCCATAGCACTTTCGAAATTCTCATCGCCTTCCATCGTACCTATCTGTCATGGGTATTCAGACGTCTTCACTTAACTGTTGAGCCTGCTATGATAGGACGCAAATTTCGTATGTTATAGAATTTGTAATCATCTAGGGCAGGTTATTAATTGCCAAACTCTTTATCATCCAGTGTTTTAGATGAATCTCGAAACCAAGGGGGTTCGGTGATGAGCAAATGCAGTACTTCATTATGAAGTATTGTGCCCGCCAAGACTTGGTGGATATTGGTCTCTTGTTTTTTGTGGGAAGGTTTAAAACATGAACGATTATTCATCAATTTTATGGGAGGTGTCCCTGGTATGGCTTGCTTTGTTTTTGTCAGCTTCAGTATCTGGACAGGAAAATATTGCGCTCAAGGCAAGTAGCTCTACCAGCTATGTATCTCCCTGGGAGAGTCTTAGTGCTATCAATGACGGATTTAAGCCAGCAGATTCTAATGACAGATCACATGCTGTTTATGGGAACTGGCCAGAAACCGGTACCCAATGGGTTCAGTATGAATGGTCAGAGCCGGCCACAACGGGAGAGGTCGCCGTCTATTGGTTTGATGATCCTGAAGGGATCGACAGCCCCACAAGCAGCCGGTTGCAGTATTGGAATGGCTCAGCTTGGGTCACGATTGCTACTGTGGGAGTGTCGCCAAACCAATATAATGTCGCAACTTTTGCAGCAGTAACTACAAGCCAATTGCGCTTGGAGTTTACTGCCAATGGCTCCCAATCAACGGGAATACTTGAATTCAGGGTCATGGGAACTGGAGGTGGAGCCGGGCCTGAAGAACCACCACAGGATAATGAATGCCCGGCCCCAGTGCTATCTGGTGATGGTCCCACTCTGGAAAATAGCATCAACTCGCAGAACTCTGTCAGTAGCTTGATTTTGCTGAAAACAGATGCGTTTTGTACTTTCCTCGATGCAGAGTCTCAGGTCATGATAAGCATGAGAACCAAATCGGAGCAGCCATTCGATTTCATGCCCTACCAGCGTTTTGCAGAGCGATCAGGCAATGGTTATGCCCACTTAGGTGATGTGACCCTGCGCTATCGATCCATCGACGATAAGGGTTGGATAAATGTAAGCAGTTATGGTCAGCGTAGTCCAGTCAATCCCATTAGCGATTTGGAGCCTGGACAATTAGCGGCTGCTGATATCACTCCTACTTTTCCAAAAAACTTGCCGCTCGCGATAGTTCGTGAGTGGTCCCTAGTGAATGGCGAACTGATGATGGGATTAAGCCTAACCAATACCTCGGAGAAGCCTGTGGAGATCGGAGCTCTAGGGGTGCCCATGATATTTGATAATATTCTGAGTGGTCGTTCCCTGGAGAAGGCTCATCAACTGAATTCTTTTTCAGATCCTTATATCGGCGGTCAGTCCGGCTATATTCAAGTAACCCGTTTAAACGGAGAAGGGCCGGTATTGCTGGTGCTTCCTGAAAAAAACACCTCCTTTGAAGCCTATGGACCCCTGTTAAACCGAGCAGAAACAGATCCCCATATGTTTTCAGAAAACACACCACGGTCCATTACCTTCGAGGGTTTTTATCAATGGATGGTTCACAGTAAGGCCTATCAATCTGATGTTTGGTCAAATGCTGAGCAGTGGAACCCACCAACTTCACTGTCACTGGTTCCGGGTGCATCAGCCCAGCTAGGATTTCGATTTGTACTTTCCGATAGTATTCGCAATATCGAGCCAACCTTAATAGCGCAGAAGCACCCGGTGGCAGTGGGCTTTCCAGGCTATGTTGTTTCTACTGATAGCGATGCCAGTTTATTTTTGCATGCACCGACACCGGTCGCAGATATTCGTGTCAAACCAGAAGGGGCTCTCAAGTTCGTACCCGCGGGTACGACAAAGAATGGTTGGCAGGCTTATGGTATAGAGGGCTCTCGCCCGGGTCGAGCGCATGTTACCATATCCTACAAGGATGGTATGCACCAGAGCCTACACTATATGGTGACTCGTCCGGCTGAAGAGATTATGTCACAAATGGGTGAGTTTCTGACCAGCAAAGCCTGGTACGAAAATCCACAAGATCCTTTTGGTCGCAGTCCGTCTGTGATGACCTACGATCGCGGTACAGACAGTATACTGCTTCAATGTACGCGCGCTTGGGTCTGCGGCCTTGGTGATGATGGCGGAGCAACCTGGCTGGCCGGTGTCATGAAGCTACTAGGCAAGCCAAACATCGAGCAGGTCAGTAAGTATGAGCGCTTTGTCGACGAAGTAATTTGGGGAGGACTACAATACAACAGCGGTCCTTTACGCTATGGTGTAAAGCGTACTTTGTTCTACTACGAGCCTATGGAGTTCCCCAGCGGTTTCTACGATCCTAGTTTGAATTGGGGAGTGTGGTCAGCTTGGTCAAAAAAGCATACATTAGATGTTCCACGCTCCTATAATTATCCCCATGTTATTTCGCTCTATTGGGTACTATATCGTTTGGCGCGAAATACCGAGGATTTGGTTTGCCATCACGATTGGCAGTGGTATTTAAACCAGGCATACCAAACCGTTGTTGCTATGACTGGGATCGGCGATCATTACACCCAATTTGGCTTAATGAATGGCTCCGTCGTTGTTGAGCTACTCAAAGATTTAAAAAGAGAAGGCTGGGGCAGCCAAGCACGGGATTTAGAACAGCGGATGAAAGCGCGGGCAGATCACTGGAATACATTACCTTATCCATTTGGCAGTGAAATGCCTTGGGATTCCACGGGGCAAGAAGAAGTTTACGCATGGACGCGGTATTTTAGTATGAACGATAAAAGTGAAGTCTCTCTGAGTGCAATACTAGCTTATACTCCTGCCGTACCTCATTGGGCATACAATGGTTCGGCCCGGCGTTATTGGGATTTTATTTACGGTGGTTCAAAAATCACTCGTGTGGAACGTATGCTGCATCATTATGGATCTAGCTTGAATGCATTGCCTGTGCTGTCTGAGTTTCGCCAGAATCCAGACGATGTTTATCTACTGCGCATTGCCTATGCGGGCATGATCGGCCCTCTCACTAATATTGATCAGCAGGGTTTCCCTTCCATGGCCTTTCATGCCTTTCCAGATATGCTGAAAATCGATGATAGAACAGGAGATGTGGGGCTTGCTATTGCGGGGCACACCCGGGGAACGGCCAGTTATCTTATCGATCATCCAGAGTTCGGTTGGCAAGTCTTTGGTGGTAAAGTTGTCAAAGTTAACAATGGAAAATCAATAACGCTGCTTCCCAGAGATAGTTTTAGAAAGCGCGTGTATCTGGCTCCCTGGGGCATATGGCTGACTTTGGATGTAGGTCAATTCAACTCTATAACGATAGATACCAGCAGTGACGAAATACAGCTGACACTATCCGATGCCACAGGTTTTTCACCGGCAGCCCGCCTACGCATCGAACAACCGGCTGCTGTGAGTGGGGTTGGGTCATACCGGGTTATGGGTTCCTACGCCACAGAGCGGGGCGCTACAGTGATTCCACTAAACAATGGTCTTGGCTCTGTGATCTTGCGGGACCAATAGTCTAATGCTGTAGCAGGTTTCTGCCATTCGTGAGATATTCCCAATGCCAAGACCTGTAGATATGCCAGCCGAAGAGGCAGCTTAGGTCCGCATCACTTATCATTGGATATAAGGGAAAATTATGAGCTTCGATCACAACCTTGCTCGATACCGTCATGATCTTAAAAACGCTGTCATAGAATTGCAGATTGTTACAGCTCAAAACGAAAATGGAAAGCTTGATGACGAGGAATTTTTAGAGAAGGTTACAGATATTTCCCAGCGTATCCTTGCGGAAACGAAAAGTATTAATGCACCATCATCAGAGTAAATCCTTGAGCGGGTTAAGGTCAAGATGATTTGCCTTAACATGGCATTAGAAATGATACTGCTTGTTGAACATGAAGACTTATTAAAACCTAAGTTTCTTAGCTCAAGAAGCTGAAATCCCATTGATGTCTATAAAATTTTTTCTCAGAAAATCAGAGAGGAGATGATATACTATATGTTAATTAATGAATATATTTCATCGGAATGCTTTCATGTATAATATGTTAATTCTTGAAGATAATAAGGAAGAGCTTGATACATATAGAATGGTTTTGAGTGAATTTGATGATATCCATACGACTTATATTGAGGATCAAACTCATGGTATGCAGTTAGTAAGCAGACAACACTTTGATTGCATGATCATCGATCTTAAGTTAAAGGACGGCTCAGGTATGAACGTCATTCATGAGGCTCGGCTTCATGCAACTAACCGTGGAACTCCGATCTATCTTTTATCAGGATTTATTGATCCATTGATAAGAAAAATAGCTGTATCTTTCCATGTCATGGATACAGTGGATAAGCCTATCGATTTTAGAAAATTCATTTTAACCGTAATAAATCAACTTAAGACCAAAAAGGTTATCTATAAATATGATGCAAAGCTGATCAATGTCATCATTAATGCTGGCCTCAAGACGTTTGAAGATTATTTCCAACAACGACCCCATGTCGGCCGTACTAAATTGAAAACAAACAACAGTCCAGCTCGTGGCCAAGTTACAGCTGTTATTGATTTCAATTCCAGCGATGGTGAAGGTTCTATGGCCCTGAGTGCAAACAGTCAATTTATCAAAAATATAGCTAAAATATTACTGAACAAACCGCTGTCGGAAGAGCTATTCGCTAATGAAGCTAAGGATATTCTTGGTGAAATGGTAAATCAGGTTCTTGGCCGTATTAAAATTGCGATATCTCAAAGAGGGGGGAATATTACAGTTGGCCTCCCTAAGGTGATGGTCAAGAAAAATCTGCAAGGTTACCATGAGACCAATAATCCAATAGTTTTCACACCATTTGGACTAGATAATTATGGTTGTGATATGGAGTTTGCTATGCGTAAAGGGGAACTTGTCCTTGAAGATAATCTTATCTCAATCGAAAAAAGCACTGAAACAAGTGGAAGTGTGATCCTATTTGACTGATAGAAAATCCTCCCTTGAGTACTTTTAAATTCAACTCAGGCCAAATTGAGCTTCTAAGGATTTTAAGGCAAGGATCACTAAAAAGTATTGAGGTTAGTGCTGGATGTACCTAAAGGAATGAAATGACCTTTATCTTAACTAATAAGCTTTGCCCGGCTAACGGATGGTTGGTATCTATACTTGCATAATCTCCATTTAACTTTACTATTACGCCATCAAGTGTCTCTTCACCACCTTTAGAAGAAACCGTTATCTGAATGTCTTCACCTTCGTAGTGCTTGTGATCTTGCGCTAAAGGTAGCCTATATATTTTGTCTTCTTGTCGCTCTCCAAAAGCCTGTGCTGCAGGAATTTTAATACTTTTGGTTTCATTTCTCTGCATACCCAGCAACGAATTGGAAAATACAGCTGAAATCGTATTCGCAGATTTTTTCCCAGCAATCATTTTGATCGGCTCTTCTGATTCACCGTCTAAACAACTGCCATCTTCAAGGTAAGAGGAACACAAAAAAGTAACACGTTGCCCTTTTCTTATACGACTCAATCCAATATTCCTTTCTGGAGAGTAGAACTATTTATTAACGGCAGCATAAGCCTCCGTTTTGCGTTAGGCTCAAAGATTCGTAACTGTACCTAGCGTACTATCTCCTCAGATTTTTCGACCGAGCCTTGTCCGGAAGGTTATGCTCCTATTAATAGGTGCTAACCGGCTTAAGAAAGGTAGGTATTATGAAATACTAGGGAAACTATATAACCCGAATACGAAAATTGTTCCTATTCTGACCTGCTTCAGCAAAAATATTCTCATTAACAAGGCTAGGTGCCGCGATTTATAGCACCCTTGTGCCTTGATTGAGACGTATTTTTAGCACTCAACGCCTTTTGGAATATTTCCAAACTGGAGTTTATCAGATCCCAGCTATAACTTTTCAGTCATTACGTTTATAACTCTAGACTAAACTACTAATGCTGTCTATCTAATTCTTATATATAGATTGAAAAACGCCTGCATAATCTCTTTTAGAATTGCATATTATTCAGTAATTTTTGCTACTTAGCTCGAATGAAGATACAGTAGTTGCTATCAAATTTTAAGTAGATTGTCTATAGTTAAAATCATATTGAAAACGATGAATTTCATTTTTTTTTTTGCCGATAGCTTAGGCCATACAATGATGGAGTTTTTAGCTATGGTATTCTATGTCTTATATGTCTTAAACTTTTGACAGCATGCAAAAGTATTTCTCTATAGAATGTTGCAGTGCACGAGTTTACTAATTCCTTCCTATACTTATCTGATCGTTAGGTCAAAGCTCAGTCGGCAATGCAACAGTAAGCTATATTAATCAGATCCCTTTATACGCAACGTTACCCAAAGACCCTTAGATTAAAATTTGATAGATTGGGTTTGGTCAGTCGTCCAGTTAATTGTATTGAATATTTAGAGTTCATAATTCATCTATTTAGAAAGGCGAAAAATGCTTAATAGACTAGCTATAATAATGTTAGGCTGCTTATTAACAGCTTCATCTTATGGTTCTTTTTTACCACCCAATAACTTGCATCTCCATGATAGCATTCTTGATACTAACATGACACAAGAAGAGTTTAATACCATCATCCAAAAAGCTGACGATATCTACTCTCCCATTATTTCTGCACAAGGAGGTAATCTCGTTATCAATCGCAACTGGACTAGCAGTACAGTAAATGCCAGTGCCAGTCAGTCCTGGTGGGGAAATACATGGTCCGTAAACATGTATGGGGGCCTTGCAAGACGTCCAGAAGTAACTCCGGACGGTTTCGCTTTAGTTGTTTGCCATGAGCTAGGACACCATTTAGCAGGATATCCCTTCACCGGATCTACGTCATGGGCTGCTAATGAAGGGCAGTCAGATTACTTTGCTACCCTTACCTGTGCCCGCGAAATATGGCGAGATGAACTAGAAGTCAATGCGGGATTTCGCGACACCATTAGCGCTTTTCCGAAAAAGCTATGTGATGATGTATGGACTGCAGATGATGACCAAAATCTATGTTACAGAACTATGGAAGCGGGTAAGTCCTTAGCCGATTTACTGTCAGCTTTAGGAGGTTCGACAGTTTCTTATACGACTCCGGACATATCGGTTGTTAGTAGAACTGATAATGCTCATCCCGAAGGCCAGTGCCGCCTTGATACCTATATGGCAGGCGCCATTTGCGCTGCTGGCTGGGATGCGGATTTAATTCCAGGAAAAAGACTGGGGTTCGACCGTAACAGCGCTTCAGCCGAAGAGATTTCTGCCGATTACACCTGTAGCCGTGCTGCTACTGGTTTTGATATCGGTTACCGACCACAATGCTGGTTTAAATCCAAGCTTTAGAATGAAGCCGTAACAGATCCTGGATTTCCTACGACCTACCACTAGGGAATTCAGGTTTTTTCCCTTAAGTTAGAGAACTAAAGTCTCACCATTCACCAGATTGTAAATTTACTAGATGATTCTCAACGAAACTTGTTCTCTCTGCTACATCCCCATTAGGAACTTCGATAAACATATAATCCAATTCTCTATATACTTTAATAATTTGCTGATGAAATTTTTCAACTTCTTGAAAGGTCATATTTCTTTCATCATCAGTGCCATAGATTTTTTCCCACGGATTTAACAAGAAAACATATTTGTTATAACGGTAATCTTGTGATGCCTTAACATAATCAGTATTATTGATAGCACCGCTGTTAGCATATGCAATGTTATCAGGAATTCCTCTATCAAACAGAACAATTTGCTGCTGAGAATATTGGCTATATTTTTCAAGGGATCTTGTTAAAAGCAAATCAATGAAAAGCTTTCGATCATTTTCCCACAGACCACTACCATTTGTTGCGCGTTGCTCCGCAATCACCTCCCTTGCAGGTTCACTTTCAACGCTAAAGTCTTTGCCTAGCGATTCTATAAGAGATGTTTTTCCCACACCAGGTGCACCAGTGACAATGAAGAAGTTTTTTCGATGAAATTTCAACTGCAATTCCTTATTACGATATTTGTTACCTCTTTGAGACTAATGTTTAATTACTAATTTGTATGATTATTTCAGTGTTAGTTTTTCCTAGCATCAGAAATTCAAGCCATTAGACATGCGTATAAAAATTTTGTTTCCTTACAAGCCGTTGATTAAGCAAATTTTTTAAGTATCTATAAAAAATTCCATGCGTTGTGCCGATATAGTGAAGGGCTAGTAAAGAAAGTAAGGGTTAGTAAAAAATGAGGATCATTAATCTTGTCTTCTTAATAGGCTGCTGTCTCCTGCTTGGAAGCTGCAACAAAGCCACTCCAATCAACAGTAATGTATCTACTAAAGATGGTCTCAACAGCGAAAACAATACACTAAACGATAGTAGGCCTTCTGAAGAAAATGTTGGGATACCTGGCTACATCCTAGAATGTGACGAACAGCTTGTCAACAATAATATAGTCAACATAAATTGTGGAGTGCAAGAACAAACTGGTGAGCTGCTTGACTTTACTAATGAAGCTGAGTTACTTCAAGTCAGCATTGAGTCACCTTATGAGTCGGCTTTCAGAATTCTCCCAGAGTCCGATCCTTTCCATCCTATTCACCTTGAATTAGATACCAATTTATCTAATGGAGTAGATAAATCCATAATTTATGCAAACACCATTTTGAATGTATCTTTTAAAATCATTGCTTATAATCAAACCAAAAAAATTAACAGTTCTATGAATTCATCCATAAAAAACAGCGAACCCGTGCTATTTAAATACTGGCGTATTAATGTAGAATCCGTTGAAGCCAATCTACTCGGTTCCCCCACTGTTTGTATTAACAATCTAGTATTCTATGAAAATAATGTTCCCCTCAATAGTCGTGTGGATGTGAACCAAAATGAGCTATTCGGTAATTATGCAGTAGCATCGACATCCTCATCGCAGCCGCTTCCTGAGCACCCCACATCTGAAGCTTTAGACAATAATGATGAAATTTTTTGGGAAAGCGATTTTAATCTGTTTGCTGGTGAAAGCCCTTTCGACGCTGTAGTCGACGTATGGTTTCAAATTGAGTTTTTGAATGATCTGGTTGATATTTCCGGAATCGAAATATTTAGCCAAACACCTATCTATCCTATAGGCGAGTGTATACCGGATCAAATCCAGATAACGGCAAGTCAAGATGCTATTAATTGGGTTGTCATTCAAGGGGTTAATTTTGAAACACCAAGCACATTAGAAAGCATTTTTATTAGCCTTAAGTAAATATTACTTTGATATTTTCGTCTGAGAGTGACTATGTCTTCTCCCTGCATCCTTGCATTATTATTTCTATGATTCTCATAAGTATAGGCATGTTGTGATTGAATTCTCTTCATGCATCTGCCTACCAGGTCGGCCATAGTTTCTACCTTTGGAAATCAAAAAGTTCCATACCACCGAATATAATTACCCCTTAAACGAATGCCATTCGCTTGGGATCGCCTTATTTTATTATATCAATTGGCCCTTTGGGTACGATTCTAAACGGATTGATAGATTCGTGGGAGTAATAGTAGTGCCGCTTGATGTGTTCAAAATTAGTTGTCTGTCGTATTGCTGGAATTTCAAAGAGAGCTTTCACATAGCGCGACAAGTTCTTGTAGTCTGAAATTTGCCGGATGTTGCATTTAAAGTGACCATGATACACCAAATCAAATCTAAGCAAAGTCGGTACCAGACGCAAATCAGCCTCTGTAAGGCAGTTCCCAACCAAATAGCTTTTCCCTTCCAAAGCCTCTTCTATGCGATCAAGAGTCTCGAAAAGTGCGGTTACGGCCTGATCGTACGCAGCTTGGGTTTTTGCAAAACCACTCCGATACACCCCGTTGTTAACGTTTTCATAGATGTCATCATTCCAGAGGTCGATGCCCTTACGTAGCTTTTCAGGATAGAAATCAGCCTCGTTACCAGTTATTTCATTAAATTGAGTGTTAAAAATACGAATAATTTGTGACGATTCGTTGTTTACTATAGTTTCAGTCTGTTTATCCCAAAGAATTGGTACAGTGACACTGGTACTGACATCTGACTGTGCCTTTTGATAAATCTCATAGAGAAAGTTTTTATTGTACAGGTCATCACCAGTTGATCCCGGGAAATCTGCAGACAGAGACCAGCCCTGATCGAGCATATAGGGGTGAACGACACTCACTGATATATGCGCCGTTAGCTCTTTTAGCTCCCTAAAGATCAGTGTGCGGTGAGCCCAAGGACAAGCATAGCTTACGTAAAGGTGATAGCGACCTGATTCTGGCCGGTAAATATCATGATCATCAGAGATGGTGTCAAGAAAGCTTCTTGGCATCCTTTTAAAGGCTCCTGACGCATCACTAGTGGCAACATTGCCGGTAACCCATTTTCCATCGATAAGTCGACCCATGAAAATTCCTCCTAAAAAAGAAAGGGGTTTCCCCCTTTGCCTTAGGTTAATTATGATTTGAAGATGACTTTAAGTTCGTCCCACTTATGATAAACTAACGCAATATGCATCGCTGATAACATTGCTCCCATAGCAGTTCCAGCTGGGTCGAGAAAGACATGAAGCAAGACGATATTCACCAAAATTGGCGCTAATAATACGAGAGCAAAGTTTGTAAACTTATTGGAAAGCAGTAGCGCACCAGAAATGACTTCACTGATTTTAACTAACGGGAAAAAGTAGCCACTGGCTGCCATTGCACCCAAAAAAGCACCGGCTTCTGGGGCAGGGGGGGGTGTGGGCATAAAATTCAGGAATCCATTCAAGCCAAAAACCAGCCAAAGTAAACCACTTAAAATGCGTAGTCCGGTCCAAAGTAGTGCAGAAGTATTCGTTTTCGATTGGGTTAGGGTACTCATATCTATCTCCTTAGTATTATTAACTATTATGAAAAGTTGCTTAGCCATGTCCAGCCAATACCAATCTTATCGGTAAATGGTGTACTATTAAAAGAACATAAAAATGAACAAAATGACCTAAATATAGTACAAGATGGGTGGAGGCCTTATGTGGATTGGATTAGAGCAGATCAGGTATCTCAAAGCTGTGTCAGATTCAGGTAGTTTTGGAGCGGCTTCAAAAGTGCTTCATCGGGCAAAGTCTGCAATTAGTGCCGGAATTCAAAACCTTGAAGATCAGGTAGGCTTTAAATTGTTGGATCGAAGCTCTTATCGCGTGAAGCTTACCACCAAGGGCAATGCCTTTCTCTTTCGGGCTAAAAGATTATTGGAAGAATCAGAAGGTCTGAGGGACTACGCACGACTGATTGCCAGTGATTTGGAAATGAAGTTGACTTTTAGTGCTACCATGCTGGTTTCGATAGAAAAAATTATACCATTATTGAGCTTGGTCGGTGAAAAATTTCCCAAAACTGAGATCGAGTTTCATCGGGAAGTGATGAGTGGAACGTTTATGCTCGAGGATGAAGTCACCGATGTTGCTTTGATTGCCGGTAGGCCCCAAAACGATGCCCTAAATTTTAGAAAAGTGTCAACATCTCCCATGCCGATATGCTTAGCTCCTCATCATGAATTCTGGTCTCTCGATGAGGAAGATCAGAGTAAAAAAGCGTTAGAAGCTTATCCAAATATCGTACAAGCCTCTACTGTTCCAGACCAAAGAGACAATCCTACACTTTCTAAAAGAAAATGGAGAGTTCATGATCACGATTCGAAAGTCGCCTTGATAAAGGCTGGGCTTGGTTGGGGCCGTCTGCCCCGAGATATCGTTAGGAATGACATTGAATCAGGGGCTCTCAAAACCTTCGGAAAAGACTTGGAAGTTGAGATTTACATTGCAAGGCGTCGAGACAAAAATCTTGGTCAAGTAGGGCAATATATCTGGGACTATTTTGCCAGTTCTTGAACAAAATGCTCGCGCAATCTCGGTTCTTCAGGGCCGAGTCAAGCGAGTATATGTGAGCCTGAGCGATGAGCGA
>JBNKNM010000028.1:0-40486 GCA_050293845.1 Pseudobacteriovorax sp.
TGGGAACCGATTTGGTGCATAATAGCAGCGATTGCGGTTTGCCGCATTACAGTAGACTTACCAGCCATATTGGGGCCGGTTAGGAGAAGATGGCGCTGCTTTTTACTCAGAAGCACATCGTTAGGTACAAAAGCGTGCTGGCCTACAAATGTTTCCACTACAGGGTGGCGGCAAGCTGTAAGGGTAAGACTTTGCTCGTCTGATAATTCCGGGCAAACGAGGCTCCGTTCCCTGCTATAAAACGCAAAGCCCTGCACTAAGTCCAGATATGCAACAAAGCCCGCCACCTTCTGAAAAACCTGCTTATGTGCTGCCAAATCCGCTAACAAGCTTTGAAAGATTTGCAACTCCTGCTCCAAAGCATCGGCCATGGCCGAACTAAGAGTTTCATCAAGCTCCAACAGCTCCTCGGTCACGAATCTTTCGTTATTCACCATAGTTTGGCGCCGTACGAAATGTGTGGGCACCTTACTAAGGTTGGCTTTCGTAACCTCAATTAATCGTCCAAAAGTCTTGTGCTGCTTGATTTTTAGGCTGGAAATTCCGGTGCTATTGCGCAGTTGCTGCTCATACTGCTTGATTTTGTCCTCACCGTGAAGAGCCAATTCCTTCGAACTATCCAAGCGTTCATGATAGCCTGTAACGAAAACCTGAAGACTGCCCAACGCGCCAGGAAACTCTTCCAAAGCGGTACCGAGAAGTTCTAAGGCCTCCCGGCCTTTAATCACGCTTAAAGAGCGATCCTGAAATGCCGGACTGATCTGCAGGGACTCCATCAGTTGGACCATGTCCAAGGAAACCCGCAAAGTCTCACGAATCTGAGCTAGCTCGGGAGGAGAAATTTTGCCGCTCAAAAGCCGGGTGGAAAGCCTCTCAAGATCGGAAACCCCCTTGAGGCTCTGGCGTACATGATTAAGAAACTCATGCCCTCCAGCCATAAATGCTTTCACATCGCACTGCCGCTGATGGATATGATCCGCGGATATTAAGGGAGCGGCAAGGGTAGAGCGCAGCATCCGAGCCCCCATGGGAGTCCGCGTCCGATTAATTTCATGATACAAGCTTCCCTGCACCTGGCCACGACGTACGGTGTAAAATATTTCTAGATCGCGGCAGGCCGTTTCATCAAGGGTCATCGCCTGACTATCGGAGAGCGACCTTATGGTGAGAAACTGACTTGTTGTTGCCTTTAAGGAGTCGAGATAGCAAAGGACAGCAGCCACCAGGGGATCAGCACCCACCACCTCACCACAGGGTAGTGCTGCAGTGGTGGCTGCAGCAAAGTTCTTGGCAAGCCTTTTACTTTGCTCCTCACTATCCCGGAGCGCTCCTTCGGGCAAGACGCCCAAAGTGAGGCCGTATTCTTGAATGTGATGGGCAAATAGCGTTTTAAATTCTTGCACAAGAAAACGCCGCACCAACACTTCCCGTGGTCGAAAAAGGGCAATCTGACTACCTAGATGGTCCCAAGACTCCAGCGGTCCACAGCGAAACTCCCCTGTTGACACATCGAGAACGGCCATGGCCCATTGGCGTTTCTCGGGGTCCTCATATGCTGCCATCAAATAATTGGGAGTATCGGCATCCAGACCTTCAAGATCTTCGATACAGCCTGGCGTGAAAACCTGGACAATATCCCTTTTCACTAGGCCTTTGGCTTCTTCGGGACTTTCCACCTGATCGGCAATAGCGACACGGTACCCCATTTTTAATAGTTTCAACCAATAGTTGCGGGCACTATGATGGGGCACCCCGCAAAAAGGGATCCTATTTTTATCGCCTCGCTCACGGCTAGTGAGTACTAACTCTAGTTTGGGGGCCACTTCCTCGGCATCATCCCCAAAAATCTCATAAAAGTCACCCATGCGAAAAAATAGAATACTATCGTCAACCTGACCCTTCAGATCAAAAAATTGTCGCATCATCGGGGTTAGTTGAGAGTAGTCTTCTGGTTGTCCTGACATATTTAAACCTTTTGCATCGCTGTGGCCAAAGTAAGCAATTTATACTCATAGCCCGGATTATCCTTTACGATCGAACCAATGGTATAACCCGAGGTGATGACGTCATCAACAATTAGAATTTTTGGATTGCCCGATTCAGGGGAGACCCCTTGCTGAATAGCAATCTGCTGTACTAACTGGCGCCGCATGGCTCCACTGACAAGAGAACGCTTCTTCCAAGAATAGAAGCTCTGTCCTCGCCAAGACAGCAGTGGCAACTGGTAAATTTTAGCAAGAGCAACTCCCCAGAAACATGCCAGATTAAACTTCCCCTTTAAACGGCTTTTAAGGCTGGCAGGAACAGGACAAATAGCCACCACATCCGATAAAAATGCTGCTGGTAGAAACTCTAGCATAAGCCTGAGCAACAGATCAGCCGATTGGCGGCAAACCTTAATTTTGCTGCTCAGAACTAGCTCGCGAATAAGCCCCTGATAGCTAAAAAGGA
The DNA here is from genome assembly GCA_050293845.1 of Pseudobacteriovorax sp. Classification (GTDB taxonomy): domain Bacteria; phylum Bdellovibrionota_B; class Oligoflexia; order Oligoflexales; family Oligoflexaceae; genus DT-89. The sequence goes on from JBNKNM010000028.1 coordinate 2,452, forward strand.
ATACGGCAGGCAGCATAATCTTCCTGTCAATATTGAGGTATAGTAACAAGTTTGGGTATCGGAGCGAATCAATTTCCTGGAAGCAGCTCTCACAAAGATATGGCAGAGAGCTTTGTTGCAGGGAAATATTACAGCAGCTTTTGCAATAGATAGTCATGGCTTGCCCCAAAGCAACCCATGATAAAACTTTTTCCTTATTATGCGAGTGACATGCATACAGATAAAAACTTGTTCATATGAAGAATTTTTAATATGATCAGCAAAATTCAGTAAAAGGAAGTGCTGCTTATGAAAGTTGCTATATTATTTTTAATATTTTCCCTTTGTTCCTGTAACAATGACACATCATCGGATAAACAACGCATTAACCTTACCGGCTCCAGCACGGTTGCTCCTTTAGTCGCTGAACTAGCGCAAACTTTTGAGAAAGAGCACCCTGGGATTCAAGTCGATGTGCAAACCGGAGGCTCTTCTCGCGGTATCGCCGATGCTAGGCAACATTCAAACGATGTTGGCATGGTTTCTCGAGCCCTCAAACCACAAGAACACGACCTGACAGCCTATTTGATCGCCAGGGATGGTGTGGGTGTCATCGTTAATAAGAACACCAACATCACCAATATCACCAAGTCAGAACTGATTAAAATGTTCACCAAGAAAGTTGTAAACTGGAGCCATTTTCGTCAGCCAAAGCAAAAAATCGTAGTGATCCACAAAGCCCAGGGACGATCTACAGCTGAGGTGTTCCTAGATTATCTCCAGCTACCCTATGGCATGATTCAGGCTGATATTATCATCGGAGACAATGAGCAAGGGATCAAAAACGTTGCCAACATCCCCGGCTCTATCGGCTATGTTTCGATCGGAGCTGCAGAGGCAGCTATAGCCCAGGGGGTTCCTATCAGACTCTTGAATCTTGAAGGAGTATCTGCAACAACGGCAAATGTTGCCAATGGCAAATACCCTATCCGCCGCGAGTTAAACTTAGTGGTACCAAAAAATAAAGAGCTAAATGCTGCAACCCGAAAGTTTATCAATTTTATGATTTCCAAAAAAACATCGCCTGTGGTTAAGGATTTAGATTTTGTACCTATTCAAATCTGACAAGGTATTTCTTTGGATCTTGAAGTCAGTCAGTAGTCTGACTGCCTTGATTGTCATCATGATTGTTGTCTTTGTCGGCCTGGAAACCTCTCCCATTCTTGAGATTGGTGTTTCTCGCTTCATCACCGATCCTGTATGGGACCCATCGTCAGGCCTTTATAACCTGACACCTATGGTCCTAGGCAGTTTATTAGTAACCATAGGGGCTTTATTGCTATCCTTACCTCTAGCTTTCCTAGCAGCAGTCGTCTGCGAACTATCTCCTGTACGAAGTATCGGCCCTTATGTTCGTTTTTTTATTGAAATCCTTTCCGGAATTCCTTCGGTTATATTCGGTTTTTGGGGCATCGTCTCCGTGGTTCCCCTGCTCTATCATCTAGCACCACCAGGAGCGAATTTACTCGCCGGGTGTATTGTTCTTAGTGCCATGATATTGCCAACGCTCACCATATTTTTAATCGGTGTCATAAGTTCTTCACCAGAAGAGTGGTTTTTAAGTGGCGAAGCCCTAGGCCTTAGCCAGGCGTGTTTGGTCTTCAAAGTACTGTTACCTGGCATCCACCCGCAGATCAAAATCGGCATCCTGATAGCCCTAGGGAGAGCTATCGGTGAAACCATGGCTGTGCTTATGGTCTGCGGTAATATTGTTAAAGTTCCGCTGTCCATCTTTGATCCCATACGCACGCTCACTGCCAACATAGCTTTAGAAATGGCCTATGCGATGGGAGAGCATCGCGCCGCCTTATTTGCCAGCGGCTTTTTTCTGCTCATAGTGGTCTGTGGCCTCACCCTGACTGTCCACTGGCAACAATATCGCATGGGCGGTGATCATGCAGGGCATTAAGCCTTCAGTAATGAATATGTTTTTTGCTCTTGCCAAAGTCCTTGCAGTAAGCTTATTTTGCGGCGTTTTTCTATGGATCATTGGCGATATCCTGATCCAGTCTGTACCTCACTTTTCCTGGGATTACATATGGTCTGCCCCCTCCCAAGCAGGTCGCACGGGGGGCATTAGACCTATTATTATCAGCACTCTTTATATTCTCATCATTTGCTTAAGCCTAGTGATTCCCATCAGTCTGCTTTCAGGTCTTTTCTTTTCATCACAACTCGTTCCCCTTCCCCATGTGTTCAAGCCATTTTACTTAACCGTGGACGTCCTCGCCGGTGTTCCCTCTGTAGTATTTGGTCTATTTGGCAACACCTACTTCTGCAACTATCTCAATCTCGGCTATTCTATTCTCGCAGGAGGACTTACCCTAGCATGTATGATTTTACCACTGACCATAAAACTGATAGAAGCCAGCTTCCGCTCTATCCCGCGCAGCTACATCGAAAGCGGCGAAGCTCTAGGTTTGTCCCATGGGACAATTTTTATAAAGATTATGATACCCGCAATTCTTCCGCAATGCGCCGGTGCTATTATTTTAAGCTTGGGCCGCGCCATGGCGGAAACGGCGGCACTGCTATTTACCTCAGGTTACGTCCTAAGGGACCCCCTCTCAATATTTGATTCAGGGCGAACCCTTTCTATCCATATCTATGACATGTCAATGAATGTCACCGGGGCTAATGAATCCGCATATAAGTCAGCCCTGGTCCTTTTAACCTTAATTGGTTTGATTAACCTTATGGCACATATCATTGTAAAAAAATGGGCAAAAACATATCATGGCCACTAATACCTTTGAAACCCGTAATTTATCTTTACGAATCAATCGTAAAACCATATTTTCCGATATCTCTCTGCGCATTCCTCAGGGGAAAATAACTGCGATCATTGGTCCTTCAGGATGTGGCAAATCTAGCTTTATCAACTGCCTGAATGGTCTTATCTATAGACAGGGTAAGGTACAAACAGAGGGTGACATCTACTGGCAATCCTCCAATCTCACATCCTTTCGCGGTAACTATAAAGCTTTCCGCAGGCAGGTTGGTACGCTGTTCCAAAACCCCACGCCCTTTCCCACAACCATCAGGAAAAATTTAATGATCCCGATTAAAGAACATTTTTCCATGAGCCATCAACAAGCTCAAAAGCTGATCCGAGACTGCTTGATCTCTGTTGGTTTATGGGATGAAATCAAGGATCGTCTGGATCAAAGTGCTCTGAAACTCTCTGGAGGGCAGAAACAACGTCTTTGTCTTGCCAGAGCCTTGTTGCTAAATCCGAATACTCTGCTCATGGACGAGCCCTGCAGTGCCCTCGACCCTATGTCCAGTGCCGCTGTTGAAAATTTGATTCGAAAGCTACAGCCCCACATCACCACGATTATCGTCACTCATAATATCCAGCAAGCCAAGCGTATTGCCGATTATATAGTATTGTTCTGGTATGACGAAGAAAGAGGTGGATATATAATCGAAAAGGGGCTTGCAAAAGCAATCTTTGCGCAACCCACTCAGGAAATCACCCGTCGTTACCTGCAGGGAGCTTTAGGTTAGTAAACTTCCCCAAGAGGGAGGTCAGCATACTATTGTTATTTTAATCATATTAAATCAAAAGTATATGTTAATATTTCTCTCATCGAAAACTAAAATCCATCAGAACTTCTAGCAATAGCGAATCAAATTTCTTTATCTAGGTAAGCTTATGTATTGCGCCGTGGAAATACCAAATTAATATTTAAAGCATCTCACATATCGTTCGATAAGCTATATGAATGGGCTAGGTAACATGAATAATCTAAAAAGTAAGAAGGTTTTTCCATGCTTTCAGTATTAAAATTTTTCATATCCGCTATGATTTCATGGCAGATTGCTACGGCTGATGAAACAAAACTACCAAAAGTGATAACTGCAAGCTTAGCTCATATACCTAATGTCACCGATTTAGATAAAAAAGGTCCGCTTTGTGATTATATCCGTGAGTTGGAGAAAATATCGGATACAAAAATAAACTTTAAAGTCCAACCATTTTCAAGATCAATTCAGAATGTTATTAAGGGAAAAGTTGACTTCCACCTACCTCTTATTGAACCCACTGCGAAGGAAGGTCTTCCCTACTCCTTTTCAACTACGAGCTTAAGTCAGGTCAATTTCATACTTTATACCAATAAAAATAACATTCTTGACGTGGAAAACCTGGAAGGAAAAACTCTGGAGACGGATCCAAGTCATGTATATCTTTTTCCTCTGAAGATTGAGCCCTCTCCCTGTGTTCTTTGTAGCTTAAAAAAGCTTAATGCAGGACGCATTGATGGCTTTATTTACTCCGATATTCCTATCGACGATATCATCAGAAAAGAAAAGCTGAAAAATATCAGTAGAGCTCTATATAAACGATTCAATGTAAAGTTCGTTATACCTAAAAATTCTAATGGCAGCCCCGTGGATCAGTTTTTAACTAAATATGTTAAACTTCTTTATGAAAATGGCACTATGGATCGCTATCCTAGCCTAACACCAAAGGAATATGATAACTGGCAACCTTATACGGATTTATAAAATAACTTCGTCACTGCTGCAACTACCAGCCAAGTGAGTAAGAAGATCATTATCGGCAATGAGGCTTATGCTGCGATACTGCTCAAAGAAAATTACCTAGCAATGGTAAGATATGCCATGGTATATGAGGTACTTAAGGTGTACACTGCCAAGTAGCAAGTATTCTTGGGAAAAATTATGACTGGAATGGAAAGAGACAATATTTATGTTTAACGGAGCACATTCATTTGAGACGTGGATGTTTCAAAACATCTTTGCTCAAAACTCTTTTACAAAGTAAATAAGAGGTAAAAAAATAAAATGGATAGCGGCCGTGATTTAGAAAAAGTCATTTTCAGTAACAATCTCAATTTAATTTCTAATCAACGCCAAACTATCAGCAACATAACAATGCCTGCGAAGTGTGCCATCAAAGTTAGCGATTCCATTGCCCATAGAGCCGCAATAGACCCCGACTAGACTGCCATTAATGTTGATTGTCATGGAACCGCTATTACCAGGCCTCCATCAGTGTCTGTAAGAAAGTTTTTTTCTTCCTTCTTCACAACTAGCCCTGATGATACTCTAAGATCATAATTAGCATCATTATAATTATATAGGTCTCGCCTCTGTTCAGACCTAGCAGTTCTCATCGGAAAACCGATGGAATAGACTTTTTGATGCAACGATACTGGTGCATCACAGGGTTCCAGAAAATGAGAAGGTTTTAAATTGACCTTCAGCACAGCAAGATCAAGCTCCTTTCCATAGGCGTCACTTTTTGCGTAACATCCTGCTAAAAAAACCTCATCAATTTTCTCATAGATAATTTCATGAGATGATAGTGACTTCACTATTTCGATCGATAGAGACGGTGCTGGAATCAACTTCGAGCCAACATACCCTTCCCTATCATAACCTTTAGCTTCTATAATTCCTGAAACTATATGATAGTTGGTTACAATATGTCCATTTGGACCTAGAAAGAACCCCGAAGCACTTCCTTTTATATATGATTGCGCAGGAAATTTTGTCTGCTGCTTATAAAGTTCGTAAAACTCATAGTTAACTATTTGGTTTAAATACTCAGGCTTCGAAAACTGCTCAAGATCAGCTTTGCTGTACCCTGCCCTCATCGTTTCAAACCCAGATCCATCTGCTTTGAACCCTGTCGACCAATCATCCCTTTCTTTATCGCTGGCAAATAAATCAAATACCAATTTTCTTTTTGGAATCACCTTTACTACAGAATGTAAAACTTTATTGCGAGGAAAGTCCTCTGCGAACCCATATTCAAGGGGATTGAATAATCCTTCAGCCATTCCTTCTTCCATATATTTATTAACTGTTTCGATTCCCATGTGGCTAGGTCAGCCTACAGCATATTTCATCTTATAGCAGCATTTTTAACTAACAGTTAGAAAAGAACACATATCCTGTAAGAGTTAAAATTTGCAGAGTAAACCCGAAATTACAAAAATTTAATCTCTGATGAATATATAACCAGCAGGCATTATGACGGCATACATATTGCTTAAGGAGATCATCACTCAGCTTTTTCTGAATATTCCTAATGATCTGACTTTGCTTCTTGGGGTTAGGCCAAAGAAGAGACCAAGCTTTGTAGATCTGTTCAATAAAATAATAGTTATTCCAGGAAAGAAACTTCTCAGGGAGAAATGGAATTTTGAAAAAGAGTATATACCATGACTTCATTAACTGACGAAGAGAAATTCTAATTTGCAAATAAGGCGGTAAGGAGATTAACACTAGTAGTTTTACTTTTTAAGGTTCCAAAGTGGCTGCCAACTGAGCAGCGACTGCCCCCGAATCGTGCCCTAGAAGAACAGCCTTTTTTCCTGAAGAGGATCTATTAATGCCAGTTGGTCATTTACCAAGGATAAAATACTGAAATCTCTATCTTTAGGTATCTCACTCGGGAAGTACCCTCTTTGATAAAAAGATACAACTCTATAACCTTGACTTGCGATTGTTGGCATAACTTCCAGAAAGGATTCCGCTGAGTCTGGAAAACCATAGGAACATAAAATAAGAGGTCCCTCTCCAATACTAAAATACGAAATGCTAAGCCCGTTAATGTTAATATGTTCAAAGGCTATCTCTTCACCCATTTCAGTAAATCACTTGCTTCAAAGTGTTTACAATGTAATCCATTGACTCTTCATCCAAAGTTGGGAAAAAAGGAAGTGCTAAGTTCTGTTCTGCAAAATGTTCAGCTTTAGGGAATTTCCCACTTTTGAATCCATATTTCTCAACATAAGGTTTTTGTAAGTGAATGCAGTTGAAGTAAGTTCTAGTCGGTATCCTTTCCTTAGAAAGTCGTTCTATAATTGCTGATCTGTCTAGCTGTGAGTCCATTTGAATCGTGTATGCAAACCAACTCACTCTCGTTGTAAGTTTTGAAACATGAGACAATTTGATCCCATCTATATTTTTTAACTTCTCATGATATCGACCTGCGACTAGATCCCGTTGATCTAAGAAATAGTTAAGGCGCACTAATTGTGATTGACCTAAAGCTGCACTCATTTCATTGAGCCGATAGTTGTACCCTATTTTTGCATGGGATAACCAAGTGCTATCAGGCGCTCGGCCTTAATTACGAAGGCAACGACATGCAGCTGCCATGTCATCGTCATTTGTAACAACCATGCCTTCTTCCCCCGTTGAAATCTGTTTATTGGGGTAGAAGCCAAACACTGCTACGTCACCTAAAGATCCTGCGGATTGGCTATTAATTGAAGCTCTTAGAGCTTCACATGCATCTTCGATTAAAACAATCCATATTTCCTAGCGATTTTTCGTATGGGAGTTATACTCACAGGTTGATGAAATAAATTCGCGAAGAGAATCCCTTTCGTCTTTTCATTTATTTGTTGTTCGATTTTGATTGGGTCAGCACCTAAAGTATCCAACTCGATATCAACATGTAACAATAGCCGCGACGTTAATTATAATCATCAGAAGTAAATGCGCTTGGCGAACCCATGCGATGACACTCTAAACGACATATACTCCCTCAAGCAACTCGAAGATGCCCATTGTGACACCACATGTCGATAATAGATATATTGGTTTAGGAAGCTTCCTCTTCTGATACGTATCGATTCGTATCACTGAAAACAAGTTGGTCAATGTAGAATGTGCTAACGAGAAAGACTATCTTCTTTTTGTGCCAGATTACTGATTTAAAATTCTCAAATTCAGGAGATACTTATGAAAAAGTTAGTTTTAGCACTGTCGCTCTTAGGTTTTATGGGTAGCGCTTCTGCTTCAGTTAATGTACGTTTTGCAGGTGACTGCGCTGATGGTCAATTCGACGCTCAAAACCTTGATGTTGAGTACTTTAATCTCAACCTCGACCTGTTTGGTAGTGGTAAAGCAGAATGTGTTATCACAACAACAGTTTCTGCACGTCGTGGTTACTATGTTCTTGCTAGTGAATTTTTAGCGCAAGGTCTTGCTTTTGATGTTCAGAATATCGCCACTCTTTTCGTAAACCATAGGTTCAACGGTCAAGTTATTCCTGGTAAAAGAGATATTGCTCGGTTTGATGAAGACCTAACTGTAATCGACAGAGCATTTGCAAAGTCTCAGTGTGGTAAAAGAGCTGTCTTAAGAACAAAGATCACAGCTACAACTAACAAGGCTCAGTTCCTATTTGACCAAGCAACGTCAAATACTAAAAAGATTAGTTACAAGTACCGTTATGTAAGATGTTAATTTAAACATTGAGATACACACAAGTGGGACTCTTCAAGAGTTCCCTATTTGTATTGAGGGGGAAACATGAAGCTATCTGTGCATGTTTTATTTTTAATTTTGATATCGAAATTTGGGTTGAGCACAATTTTAAAAGCAGAAGAAGGCGAAAACATTCCGTATCAATTTCACGCTGCAATACTAGGTGAGCATTGTGCTGATGATATAAGTTGGGAGTTCAGTGACAAGACAACAATCGCTACTTTTAAAGACATTTCCCTAACTGTAAACCCTGAGCAGAATGTAGCCGTCTACCGCTGTAAAATCATTTGGTCACCACTCATAGATTCTGCCCACACCCTACTTTCAGCGCCCGTGGAAGTTATCGGTACTTGGGAAAATTCAGAGTATGGCACTCTTGATATTCGCATGGGCCATAAACTTCTGGGATTAGGAGATGCTCCCCTCCTCGATCCATATGCACCTGATGTTGGGGACTTCAGCCTAAGAAACCATGTTCAAAATTTACACCATCAGGATTGCGAAAATAAATCAAAACTGATAACAACAATCAGAATTCTACTGAGATATAATGAATCAAGTGTTGAAGAAACAACCTTGAAGCTGCCAAAGTTAGATTTAAAAAGTCTTATATTGCAAAATGGTGCTTACCAGAATTGTGCAAAGTCACCTATTGAGAGTTGAAAGGAATAATTTCAATGAAGCGGATTATAACAACTCTAGTTTTAGTCTTTTTAAGCGTACCACCATGGGCTCAAAGTAATATCAATGTTTGGTTTTCAGATTCGTGTAAAGATACTGGAAGTTTTTATATTCAACAGGGTGACATAGAGTTTTTTAACTTAAATCTGGATACCTTTGCCGATAGTCAAGTGGTAAGCAATACATGTGTTATAAACGCTGAATTCTCTTCTCGAAGAGGTTACTATTTAGATTTAAGTTGGGTTCAAATTGAAGCATTAGGGAGTGTAGAAGAACAAGGCGGTGGCGCACTACTTTCTGTTGCTCACCGGACTAATAATGGGTGATGAATTGGTGCAGTACAGCGATGGTGGGAATGAAGTCACCGTCGAGGAAATTATGCGATATGACGATGCGACGCAAATGATTCACTGTCAGTGGTTTCATTCCAAAGATGGCGCGCGAGATTTCAAAACAATGAACCATACCATGTTCTGCTTTTATCCACGTGAGATTGACTATATTGTACAAAGCATGGGTTTCCGCATAAAAGCAAAGTATGGTGACTTTAGCGGTAAGCCTTTCGGTAGTGGTGATCTGAAGCAGATACTGGTTATGGAAGTGGAGTTGATGAATTTAGCTCTCTAACGTGAGGGTAGCCAGTAAAGCTGTTACCGGAGGAGATCCTCGCCAACATTGCTTTGCATTTGCTCTATAGGCCAGGAAACTTATTGGCGAGTTGATAAACCAAAGAGCCCTAGTATTGGACCGTTAGGAGAAGTTCGCGGCGGCCACCATGGTAGCGATGCTCTAACAAATAGATACCCTGCCAGGTTCCTAAGCCCAAGCGGCCTTTTACAATAGGTATTTGTAGGCTCGTCTGGGTCAATGTACTTTTAACATGAGCCGGCATATCATCAGCACCTTCTAAGGTATGGCGATATGGGAAGGATTCGGGAGCGATTCTATTGAGGCTCATAGCCAAGTCATGGCGTACATCGGGATCAGCATTTTCATTAATAGTCAAAGAAGCCGAGGTGTGTTTGATGAAAACATGGAGCAACCCTATAGAAATTTCGCTTAATTCAGGTAAGGATGACAGGATTTCATCTGTGATAAGGTGACAACCTTGTTTTTTGGCAGGTATCTGCACCTCTCTTTGCAACCAGCCCATAACTATCTCCTATACATGATGATAGGGCATACCACGAATAATCGTACTAGCTCTATATAACTGCTCCCAGACCATCAGCCAAGCCATATCACTAGGAAATACGGCGTGAGAAAGGCTCCAGCTCATATCTGCTACCTGCATCAATGGGGTAGGAAGCCCGTAAGGTCCACCAATCACGAAGTCGACCTGCTTGATATGACTTACTTCCATATGCTTCTGCACTATAGTAGCTAATTGTGGCGAACTTAGTATTGAGCCACGTTCATCCAGACAAACGAGAAACTGTCCGGGATCTTTCCTGCCATGCTCTATATTTAACTTGGACAAAAGTTCTTTTGTGGATTTTTCGGTACCACGAAAAGATTTTGTAATTTCATTCTCAAATTTCAGAAAGCCTTTCAATCGCTTTTCGAACTTTTCTACCAAGCTAGCATAGGCATTATCAGCCGGCTTACCTATTTTCAGCACTCTAATTTTCATAGCTAGGCTTCAAGGGTCATATTCTGAACATCAGGCCACAGGTTTTCTAAAGCATAGTAATCACGAATCTCGTCCAAGAACACATGCACGATGATTGAGCCGTAATCAATTAAAATCCAATGGCCGGTTTGTTTTCCTTCTATAGCTAATGGCCGCTGGCTATAGTTGCGCTTGACTGTTTCTTCTATGCTATTACAGATAGCCTGAGTCTGACGTTCATTGGTTGCCGAACAAACGACCTGATAATCGCAAATATCTGAGCGCGAGCGAAGATCCTGGATCACCACTCTTTGAGCTTTTTTATCCAGTGCCGCAGCGCCTATTTTTTTGGCTAATTCTAGGTCAGACATAACTACCTCTTATGAATACAGATGATGTTTAATGATATAGTCGCGTACCGCATCGCTGAGTGCTGAATCCGACACCACCTCGTCTCCCTTACGGATTTGAGTACTGCTTAGAGGCGATACTTCTTCAGACATAATACGGACTCCTGTGGGAGCTGTTTTCCAAGCTACACCGCAGTCTATTTCTCGATAAGTGCGTTGCAAACGTTCCGCAAGGAGTTTCACTCGGGACAACAGGTTCTCCCCTCCACGGTTTATGACAATGAGATCGCATTCATCCAATAAATCGTTAATACCATACCATGATTCCAAACGATCCAGCTGATCGTAGCCAATCACAATACCAAAAGTTTTATCTGACTTTTGCGAACGTAGGGCCCGGATGGTTTGCAAGGTATAACTAGGAACTGGCAGTTTGCCTTCGATATCAGACACTTCGATATGATGATGGTCCAAAGTTGCACTTTGGAAATGCAAGCGGGCCATATCTAAGCGCTGCTGATAGCTAGCATAAACTCTCTTCAATTGATGCGCAGACTGGGGTGGCACCTGGGAAGGTACCACGATGACTTTTGCAGGAACTACGGACAAAACAGCTTCCAGACACTTGCTATGACCCTCATGGGGAGGATCGAAGGTTCCGCCGAACATGATGATATCAGGACATATCCTCATCAAATTCCTAGCTCCTCATCAAGGGCGGCTGATTGTACCATCTTATATTCTTTATCTTGGTTAAAATCATGATGGCGATTTTCCGACTCTCGGATGACAGATCGCTCCTCGAAGATCATATCCCAGAGCTTCAACTTAAGTTCCTTCATTCCCTTTTGGGCTACCGCAGATATAATTAGTATCTCATAACCAAAACTGTTCAGGGGAGATAAGACTTCGTGCCAGTCAAAATCAGAGCTAGCAAGATCTTTTTTGGTCAAAACGATCAGAGCCCTTTTGTTAGCCAAACGCTCACTAAAGGTTTCCAGTTCTGACTTCAGAGTTTTCAAAGCCTGATGGGGCTCCATATCGTCGTAGGAAAAGGGATCGATGATATAGGCAATAACCTTAGTTCGTTCCAAGTGGCGTAAAAATTCATGGCCCAGCCCTCGGCCTTCACTAGCTCCTGCAATTAAACCTGGGATATCAGCAGCCACAAAAGACCGGTCCCAGTAATCTCCACAGTCTTGAAGGTCTACAACTCCCAGCTGCGGCTGTAGCGTGGTAAACGGGTAGTCAGCAATGCGAGGTCGCGCTGCTGAAAGAGCACTTAACAGAGTGGATTTCCCCGCATTGGGAAATCCCGCAAATCCCACATCTGCTATCAATTTTAATTCCAAGCCCAGCCTAATTTCAACGCCTTCTCCCCCTTCAGTGGACTCCTCAGGAGCTTGATGTGTAGGTGATAAGTAGCGTAAGTTACCCAGCCCTCGCTTGCCTCCTTTAGCAATCAAAACCCGATCATCCCCCAACACTTCGCTGACAAGTTCACCAGTATCCTTATCGTAGGCAACCGTTCCAAAAGGAACCTCTATCACAACATCGGCACCATTTTTTCCGGTGCGGCCGTTACTACCACCCTTTTGCCCATCTTCCGCAGCGTACATACGCTTATAGTACAAGCCACTAAGGGTATTTAGCTGATTATTGCCGCGCAGGTAAACATGACCTCCAAAACCGCCATCACCGCCATCAGCTCCCAGCTTAGGAGCATTTTTCGCAGCGCGAAAACTAACCATGCCTCGGCCACCATGACCTGATCGAACCCGGATTTCGGTTTCATCAACAAACTTCACAGTGCACCCCTACTTGAATCGAAGTTATCGTTATTTTTATATAGGACCAGAAAAGAATGATCGCAGACAGAGTCGTCTATGCAGCAGGCAGGTAATAACAGGCTTCCCGACCAGGAAGCCTTCTGATCATCATGATTAAACAGGAACTATGCTTACACTCTTGCGTTTTGTACTGGTGTTGAACTCAACCTTGCCATCACAAAGAGCAAATAATGTAAAATCTCTACCTGTACCAACATTCCTACCAGCATGGAAAGTACTTCCCACTTGGCGAACAATAATACTGCCTGCAGTTACCTTTTCGCCACCATAAGACTTGATGCCTCGGTACTGTGGATTGGAATCGCGACCGTTTTTACTACTTCCGCCGGCTTTCTTGTGAGCCATAACTTTACCCCTTCCTTAGCGCCTTAGTGTGTTATCTTATTAATTTCTAAGACTGTGACTGGCTGCTTATGTCCTTTAGTTCTCTTGTAATCCTTGCGACGTTTGAACTTAAAAACTAAGATTTTAGGATTATGGTCCTGCCTTTTCACAGTAGCTTCAACAACGGCACCACTTACTAAGGGAGCACCGATCACAGTATTCTCGCCACCAAGCATGAGAACGTTATCAAAAGTGACCTTGTCACCTTCTTTCTTACCTTCTAAAAAGTCTATCGTTAGCTCATCACCCTGACTCACCTTGTACTGATGACCGCCAGCTTTGATTACGGCATACATCCTTAATCACTCCTACTTATAAATTCGGGCACTTAGCCCAACTTTCATTTTGTGTTTCACTAGAGCCTAATGTGGTATAGCTACAAGGACCCAGAGAGCGTCACATGATCTTAAAAAGGGACCCAGTTGTCAAATGAAAAAATGGTTATTTTGCCAGTGTCCGGCCGTTAGTTCCTAATAAATTGAATATAGGAACAATATTTCCTAGATCAAAGCATTGACGGTCTTTCTCCTCAGCAAGTTTTAAGTCAATATAGCATATACAAAGTAACGTAACATAATCTTTGTGATGGCAACGAGTGCCTGAAAGCCAGGAAGGTAATGCTCAACAAGAGCTAAGTATTATCCCACTGTAATCTTTCGTATTTAAGGAGACGGCTTTGCAACTCACTTCCCTTGCCATAACTCCCAGGAGATCGCCTCCTCCTAAGAACCCTGGTTTGAGGTCCCCTTATCAGGATAAGGAGCCTAGAGCTGGATTTTCACACTTTATGGAGGAGTCTGCTGCAAAGCATAGCAACAACCCAGAACCTAGATCCCCGGCCGTTCCTGCTGCAAAGCATAGCGACAACCCAGAACCTAGATCCCCGGCTGTTCCTGCTGCAAGTCCCCCAAATCAAAAGGCAGTAGAAACGGAAGAAAAGGTGATGGGAGAAGCTCTTGAAGACAGTCAGGCCTCCGCGAACATGCCCATGCTGTTAAATCCTCTACCGATGGCGATGGTTGTAGCATCCCTAGAGACTCCATCCGCGCCTCTCCAGGAGAAGCCCCTGTTAGCAGGCAACCCCTCTCCCGAAACCTTATCTCCCATCATATCCGTTCTTTCAGGACGGGTGGAGTTTGTAGCTCCCCAAGATATGGCCCAGGTTATATGCGACAACCCTTTTATAAACAAATCTATGGAATTTAATGACCTCAATCAATTTTTTACCACTCCACAACCCATAAGTGAGTTGGCGTCAGGGTTACAGATTCCGGCTAAAACCCTACCCATCAATCCTGAAATTGCAGCAACATTGGTAACGCCAAAGGCATTTCTGGAAGATCTAGGCCTAGATGTGCAAAACGTTCAGACAGAGCTATCCCTACTCAAGGATGCTTTACCCTTTGAAGGAGTCTCTCCCTACATGGTGCGTTCTGCCGCACTCAGGGCCCAAGGCCTAGGCATCAACTTCAACCTTAAAGATGAATCCACAGCCGAGAAACCAAATGCATTTCAGCCCACCATGATGACCATCGATGGTGCCTTAAGCAGGAAACCCACCATCCCCCGGGCGGCTAGCGCCGAAACAGATCTCATGGCTAGAATACAGCAGAACTGGCAAGCTGGTAGCCAGCAGCTCATCCCCTTGACTACCGCAGCAAAAGCAACGCCAGCCCTTCCCCCAATGGATGAAAAAAGCCAACTGGCAGAGTCTATTGCAAAATCTCATCTAGGCGAGGTTAATCTCCCCCAAGATTTCAATCTTGAAGAGTCCGAAGACATGACAAATTCTGGGAATCACTCCTTAGATCCCTCCACAGAGATGGACATCGACGCTATAAATTTATCTTTCAGCAAAGATTCTGAAGATGAGCAAACGTCCCAAGATAGTGAGCCAGAATCAAACCAAAACCGTTCTGGTCAAGGGTTGCATGAGCCTTTGGCGGTAAACAAACGCTTTTCCATCGCTTCTAAAGAACTTGCGACTCCCGATAATGCGACCACCGCACCATTACGCAATACTGTCATTGAGAAGGCGCAAATGCTGCTTAACCAAGGGGGAGGTACCATTTCTGTCGAGGTAGGAACAGCCGCACTAGGCCCACTAGAGATGGCTATTCAAGTCCATGATAAGCACTTAGAACTAAAGATCACCGCCAGCTCGGATAAGGCACGGGAAATGCTGAGCCAGGAACTACCAGCATTGCGCCAGGCTCTATTGAACCAAAGCTTGGAGCTAAAAACTGTGGAAATAGGCCTAAGTTCGAACCAGCAGTGGTCGCAGTCGTTCGATAACTTTCAAGGTCGTCAGCAGCAGCAGTTTTACGAGGAACACCATGAGGAAATTACGACAGCTTCCCCTCCCCATATCCTTGGCAAGAAAATATCCTACGAATTGAAGTCACAGCCCCTCGGTATCCATGGTGGTCAAATTCAACTAAGAGTATAGGTGTGAATTATGAGTGAAATGAGTGGAGCTTTACAAAACCGGATTGCACCACCAGTGAGTCAATATAACTCAGTAGACTTCTCTGATGCTAAAGTTGACAAGCAGATTGATCAAAAATTAAGCGACGGAGATAAAACGGATTTTCGTGACCTGATCGCCAACTCCGAGGAAAATATTCAAAAGGAGCGTGAAGCGAAAAAATTGGGTGACTTATCAGCAACAAGTGAAGAGGAGTTCTTTGATAAGTTAGCAGAGCAGACAAAGCAAAAAAGAGAAATCAAAAAGGAAATGAACAAAGATGACTTTTTGAAACTATTTGTAGCACAATTGCAAAATCAAGACCCCTTAAATCCCGATGATGGCACAGAAATGGCCAGTAAACTTGCCCAGTTTAATGGTCTCGAACAAATGATGAATATGAACAAAACCATGGAGCAGATGGTCAAGTCACAGAACTTGGGTCGTAACCTCCAGCTCGTGAACTACGTTGGGAAAGAGATTACCGTTGACGGTGGCCGGGTCAAATTAAAGGATGGTCAGCCATCAAGCTCCACCTTCACTGTCGCTAAATCGGCTACGCGCGCAACACTAAGCATCAGAGACTCCACAGGCATGGTGGTGTCGGAGCGAGAATTAGGTCCCCTTGATGTTGGTAGCCATCCATTCCAATGGGACGGCAAAAATGATGCCGGTAACCCTGTAGCCGATGGTTTGTACCACTTTTCCATCTATGCCCGCGATATCGATGGCAATCAAGTCACTGTTCCCATTACCAGCAAAACGACAATTTCTGGGGTCGACATTCAAAGCGAAACCGGAGAGCTGTTCACGGAATTGGGACCTGTCAATTTTGATGACATCAGGTCCGTGGGGAACCCCGGCTACGAAGGCACCCGTGCTGCAGATCGCGCTAAAGCTCAGTTGAATGATAGTGCTGCCAAAGCGGCATTCGCGCAAAGAAAATCAGAAAAGACAGCTCAAGACTCCTCGGCACAGAACTTGCCCGCAAAGGATAATCTTACCACCGATCACAAAGGACCGGAGCCTTCCAAAAATTCTCTTAAATCCCCTGCAAAATCTTCCGAAGCATCTAAGGGAGTCACTGGCAAAGATGCCAATTTAGAGAAAGAAGATAAATAACCCACATGAATATATTTTTTTATTTAGTCGTTTTCGGAACGGTGATGGGCTGTGTTACCAAACACCCCTCATCACTGGATACCGTCCCACCGCTAACTGTCCAAGCTGTGAAGCCAAAAAGCTGTGACACCATCAACCGGGATTGTCCCCAGAATGATAGCGTTCGCGTGTTCTGTAAGGCCTATCATGATAAAGGTATATCGACGACCTGGGCTAATAGCCCCTGTCTTGGCGCTCAATACATCTATGATGAAACCTGCAGGTTGGGGATAACTCCCTTAAATGTTGGTGACATTAAATGTATTCCTGACCCCTCCCAAGGTGAATGCCCTTACTCTCCTAAGTTTTGTACTTATGAATTCAAGCCGAGTCGTTGTCGTGCCACTTACTATGGAGAAACAGCATTGCCAAAAAAGTTTCAGTTGGTAGGTGGGGGAGCTAACCCCTGTACGGCTCAACAGGAACTGATGGACCTGGCATGCAAAGAAGGACTTATTCCCAGTAAATTAGGAGGCATAAAGTGCGAAGAGGATTTTACAGCCGGTGAATGTCCGCCTAATTTTAGTTGCTCGACAAAAGAGTTTTTACGGGCGGAATGTGAAGTCAGCAGCTTCGGGAAACAAAAATTAATACCACAATGGGTTGCTAAGGCAAGTTCAGAATGTGAAGCCCGTTATCGCTTAAAGGTTCGCGCCTGCCGTTTTGCTAACGCTAGCAATAAATTAAAGCCAAGTCTTTTAGGTGATATTAAATGTAAGGAGAGTTCACCATGAGAACCCAAATCCGAAATCATCACCAAAACCCATGTTACTGCGAAAAAAAAAGGACCTCATTAATGGCTGTGACATGGTTACTCATGGGGCTTTCGCTAATCACTTGGGGATGTGGCGACGATGATGGTACATCTACTACCACAACGGAATCGAGGAATGTCCTCATTGATCTTACCAAAGCTAAGGTGGGGGAACAGTACATCATCGTACCCTATATCTTAGGTGATACAAATCTGATTAATGGCAAAGCTACAGAAAATGCTGTTTCCTTCTCCTTTTATAGCGAGGGAGGAACTACAGTGTCCTTACTGAAACAAAACCACCTCACTCATTCTCAACCCCAAACGGATCATTCTTTAAGAACCCTTATCAATCGTTTCGATCCCGGAAACCCAGGCAGTATAAAGCGCACTCAGGAATATCTACAAAGCAAAAACTTCCTATCCTCACCATCGATTTGGTCTGCTGGATTTGAGACGTGGCGCAACAATTTTCCTCAACAAACACTGATACAAAATATGTATCTTACGCAAACTTCAGCTTGCCCCAACACCTTTTATACAGTTGGCAGCGAGTCTGCCATTGATACCAGTGCACTCACCAAGCGAGAGCATACTGATTACTGCCTGATCTATCTTAGTGATACAGGAGTTTCAGAGCCAGATCCTGATACTGTTGAAACTAGTATTACCAAAGCCATAAGTGCCTACAAAACCATTTTCAACTCCGACTTATCTACAGCTGTAGCAGGATATACCTTTAAACCTCTTATCGTTGTGCTGCCATTTAATGATGAAAACTACTGGCCCAGTGGATTAAGCAATATTTCCGGAGCGTTCAGTGCCGCCATGTCGGCGAAAAATTTATTGCCAACCATCTATCTTGCTTCTGACCAAAAGCCTTCTGGCGCTTCGGCGGAAAATGAGCAGGATAATTTCCATGCGACCCTTGCCCATGAATTATTCCATGCCGTTTTCAACTACAGCCGTTCCTGGCTTAAGAACAATGGAGATGGCCCTGCCGACACCGTCGCTATCGACGAGGGATTGGCCCATCTTTGCGAAGATATTCTTGGTTACGGCCCCTTAAATTTTCCCAATTTTGCCGGGGCCTTTTTAACCAAATTCCCCAGCCTAGCTGTAGGAGATCAAAGTACTGCCATCTTTGATGATAGCCAAGAAAGCCTCGAAGACATCCAGCGTGGGGCAGCACACACCTTCCTTTACTATTTAGTCAGTAAAAAAGGGGGGATTACTTTTGATAATGGTGTGGTTAACGGCGGGGAAGGGCTCTCTTTTCTCCAAGATTTTTTTAATAGCAGTGGGGGAGTTGCTGGCCTAGCTGAAGCTTATGGCATAGACTGGGCAGAAAGCTTTGAATATTATCTTGCAGCATTAAGCGTAAATAATTCAGATTTTGGTACCACTGTACACGATGTACAAGAACTAACTGACAATACTGACCTAAGAGGATCTATCAATAAATATGGCATGAAATTTACGAACTTTGAAGATCTCCCCCCACTAGCAGAACGCGTGGGAGGTGAGCCTTACTACGAAACAGCTGACCCCCAGAATATGACAGACATACCTCTCCATTATTACGAAGTGGCTCCCTACTTGATTTCTATTACTGAGGAAAACAGTCGATTTTCAGTTATTTTCGATTCTTACCAAATAAACGCGGGCGCAAGTCTGATTCGCGTTAAATAAGGAACCGTACGAATCATCATCTACGGACAAGGTTTGCAATACAAAAAAGGCAGTAAGGAATTTTTCAGTCCTACCTGGGAAAACAAACAGAGGCGTATTCGTTAGTGGGACTTCTCATCTCCTCCAGGCAGCGACTGAAACTCATATAGGGGCTCCCTTAATAGGGCGAGATTGATGCTGCTCTCGACGAGTTCAATATTCAAATCGTATTTTTCCACCAGTAATTCGTATAGCTGTTTCTCTTCATTAAGAAAGCGTTCAATAATATCTTCGCGCGTGACGATCCTTATATGCTTATGCCCTGTTCTGAGCACATATCTTTCAATTTCACGTACCATTTCCAAGACTGCTGATGCTGTGGTTAATGTTCGTCCGCTTCCAGCACAATAGGTGCACTCTTCAGTGAAGGTCCGCTCCAAGGATTCACGAGTCCGTTTTCTAGTCATCTGCACCAGCCCTAGCTCATTGATAGCCAATACGTTGGTGCGGGACTTATCAAGCTTTAAAGCTTCTTCCAAAGCTGTATTCACCATCTCACGATCAGAATACTCTTCCATATCAATAAAATCGATAATGATAATACCACCTAAATTCCTCAGGCGTAGTTGATGAACAATTTCATCCACAGCTTCCACATTAGTGTTGAGGATGGTCTCTTGGGCATTATGGGATCCCACATATTTACCGGTATTGACATCAAAAGATGTTAAAGCCTCAGTCTGATCGATCACCAGGTAACCTCCCGAAGGGAGCCAGACCTTACGAGATAAGGCTTTAGCAATATCAATTTCAATACTATAATGATCGAATACAGGAGTTTTACCTTCATATAATCGCAGCTTCTCATCGGACCCAGGATTCGTTACATCTAGAAAGTGCTCCAGTTGATTGAAGGATTGAGAATCATCGATAACAATCTCACTGACATCTTCGGCATCCAAATCGCGGGTGGTCTTGAGTATAATATCTGGCTCTTGGTAAAGGAGAGAAGGTGCTGGACGCCGCTGCTGATTTTCCCTTACGGTCTGCCAAACTTTTAGCAGGTAAGACAAATCTTTCTCCAATAGGGTTGCTGGTGCTTCTGCAGCTGCTGTACGGACAATTAAACCCATTCCTTTTGGTCTGATGCGATCCACTTGCTCTTCTAAAGTTTTCCGCAAGTATTCATCTTCAATACGACGGGAAATACCGATATTGTCGAAATCAGGCATTAAAACGAGGTAACGCCCAGGAATTGTTACTAGCATAGTCACCCGTGGGCCTTTAGTGCCCAGGGGCTCTTTTGCCACCTGAACCATGATTTCTTGGCCTTCATGAAGAATCTTTTCGATGGGAGTTTTATTGCTGGTAGAACGTGGGTCAACGTCGCTACCACCAATGGATTTGATTGATTTTAGATAATCTTCATTGATGACATCGCCGCCATACAAAAATGCCGAGCGATCAGTGCCCAAATTCACAAAGGCGGATTGCATACCAGGCAAGACCCGACTCACCTTCGCCTTATAGATATTTCCTACCATACCACGACTACTCTGATGCTCGATATAAAGCTCAGCAGCGCGATTATTCTCTAAAAGTGCGATGCGCGTTTCGGAGACACTAACATTAACAATGAGTTTTTTATCAACCATATGCTACCCCATGAAGCTCAGCAATCACTCTTTGAGTGGCTCCGCAAAGTTTTTCCACTTCTTGCTTTCGAGCTTTATTTTGGCTTTTATCGTTTGAAATATTGGACTCCATAAAAACCTTTATGCTATCCGCATCCGTTATCACTGTGGCCAGCTTATGGCTCACAAGATGGACAGCCTCTTTACTCGTCGTATGTAATGGCCCAAAGCATATAGGTATACCTCTGATGGCCGGTTCTAGAACATTGTGAACACGAAAGTGCATAGCACCTCCTACAAATGCCATATCAACGCAACCATAGAATTCAGGTAGCAGTCCAACGCTATCAATCACAAGAATGGCGACCGTAGAATCTAGATGCTCCCTTTGGGAAAACCTAGCCACCTTAAACCCTAGCTGAAAACAATGCTTTTCTATCCATACAACCATGGCTTCGCTGGTATCATGGGGCGCTATAATAATCTGCCAATCATTTCTAGAACTTTTGAGAGCAGCGAAAGCTTCCAGTAAAGCCTCGATATCCTGATGCCAACCACTGCCAAGGAGCAGCCTTTTCCGGCGGCCCCAAGACGCATCCAGATGTTGCTCCAAAGTAGCCCGTTTATGCTCCCTTAAGGAAAGGCGTTCTCTGACCCGATCATATTTAGTATCACCACTCACCACAACTTGGGATGCCGGGTAACCTAGTTTATGGGTAAAGAACGATTGATCCCTATCATTCACCACAAAAATCTTATTGAAGCTTTTCACCAAGTAAGACTGAACTGATGATGCTATCCGCGAGCCTTGTGCACTATGGCTTGCAACACCATTGACTAAATACAGAGGACCAAAATACTTAGCAATCTTGAGAAACCCTGGCCACAGTTCATAACGAATGACTATAGTGGCTGTGGGTTTGAGGACCTTGAATAGGCTTATCCAAGAGAAGATATTATCCCAGGGGGCTTTTATGACAGGGGTGGATTCGCCTTGGCTAGCGGCAAAACGGATACCACTTTCCGAAAACAGGATCAGCACAGCTCCAACCGCACTATTCTTTTTCTTGATGGCAGCGATCAACGGCAAAGCTTGCTCATATTCGCCCGCAGAACTTGCAAAAAAAACAAAGAAACTGGTCGTTTGCTGTCGCATATCACCCAGCTTTCTTAGCTGTTTGGCGCTCAGAAAACGGTGTTTCGTTTGATCTTTGATAGTAGGAATCAAAGGTCCTATCATGGCCAAGAGCCGTGACATTATCGCCATACTAATATAATAAATAGGTAGTAAGGCCCTCACACTAGCCACCTTCAGAGTTTTTTTGGAGCAGCTTCAAAATGTGACGCGCAATATCTCCAGCGGGAAGTAGCTTAAAACAGAGTTTGTCATGGAAACGGCATGCAACCTTGCCATGCTTAGAGCAAGGGCGGCAACCAAGGGGACTTGAAAACCCTCGGCTCTCCTTTCTCCACGGAGCAAAGCCAAAGGCCTCTACTGTAGGCCCAAAGAGTACGGTGGCGGGCGTTCCTACACCTTCCCCAATATGACAGAGGGAGGAGTCATTCGCAATGACTGTAACAACCTCCTTCACCGCCAAGGCGGACTCCCATAACGATAACTTACCAGCTAGATTCAGTATGGTCCCAGGCCAGAAAACCTGATCAGCTATTTCTAAGGCGCGTTGCCGATCAACCTCATTGCCCACAAATAACAATCCAATATTTTTTTCTGCAAGAGGTGATTGATTCAATAAATGCTTCAGATGCTGGAGGATATCAACAAAAAGCTCCTCGGGAGCTCGCTTGGTTTCATGGGCAGCCCCGGGCGCAACCGCTATCCACTGACCAAACTTAAGCTCCTTCTGCCAGGACTTTAATTCAACCACATGGGCAGTCGGCAACTTTGGGGTAGGCTGGTAGCTTTTAAGGTTATCCAGTTGCTCGATGGGTAAGTGTTCCTGAATCGCCAGCAAAACTGCATCAGTCATCATTTTAAATTGATAACGTTCCGGCTGACCATAGGCCTCCGGTATAGATTTTCTACGCCCTCTTAACCTTGCGCCCACAACCATTTGCCCTCGTTTTATGCTGTTTTTTTGGCTGGTATAGATAGGAATACCATATTCTTTATGAACAGCTCGGCAAATGGCACGGGATCTGATACTGGCCTGAAGGTCCACCAAAAGATGAACCCCACTGACAAACTTCAGTACTCCTGACATATACTGAGAGTTTTCGGGATCTACATCGATCACCTTTAATTCAGGATACGCTGAAGCAATCAACTGCAAAGACGGGTTACGCCCAACCCAGTAAATTTCTACCGGTGCATCGATATGTTGAAGGAGGTCTATACATGCGGTCGCTAACACGACATCACCTATGCTGGTACTCCTAATGATTCCAATTCTTACCTTTGGGGGTGATGATGACGGTGTAAACAATAACTAGTCTCCTTGAACCATCTCAGTAGCCAGCCTACGATAGGCCACAATATCAAATCCCCCAACTTCTGGCACTTAATAATAGTCCGAGGAAATATTTTCCCACGTGGAGCCATTGTGACACTTGTTAGCCTTGTTAGAATTATACTATGTCCACTGTATTTGCCTAGGAGTATCGGGTGACCCAACATCCACAAAATCCCCATAAGGCTAATCGAAAACGATTCCTTAATGTGATCTATTTTGTGGATTCCAATAAAACAAAGACTTTTAAGTTTAGTCTGCGGGCCAGCTATGTCGCAATTTCCTTACTGGTTATTATGCTCTTCTGGTCCATGTTTAGTACAGCACTTTTGGTCTCAAACTACAACCGTGCTGCTGTAAGAAGCCAGCGTATTAGAAACTTACTGGCTACCATTTTTAACTATCAAACCCGCTATGACAAGGTATATGAGAAAACCTATCCTATGAAACTGCACGCCAATGATGCAGCGACCGTCACAGCTGTCAATAAAGACAGCGAAAAGGCTGACCCAGAATCAAAACCAGAGGCCACAATCAGCCTGGCTGCCAAGCCCGCACCTCAAGCTGTTGCCACAGCAACAGCAGGAAAAACGGAGTCTACCCCCGACCCTCCTAAGAGGGCAAAACCCCAGGTGAAAGTTGAAAAGTTTAAGGTGAATACCAAGCCTGATGGGCTCAGCTTGAAGTTTGCCGTAAAAAATCTAGACCGGCCTAATAAAGCCAATGGTTATGTTATTGGGTTTGCTAAATTTTTAGGACTTAATGGTACAACCCGTCTAGTCACCTCACCCTCTGATATCAAAGAAGGTGAGCCCATTAACAAGTGGGCATTGCCCCGAGGACATCGTTTCAGCATCAGATATTATACACAGAAAACCTTAGACTTTGATCTTCCTGATAAAAATGGCGGAAGCTTTGAATCTATAAAAATTATCGTGGGAAGCAAAAACAACGAACCTTTAGAATTTGTGTATAATATCAATGGTACTGAGGGCACATTCGCTCCCATAATTCCTGATAAAAAAACTGATGATACACATGAAGAACCAAATTCAGAACAACAAGATATTCAAGAAGAGTCAGAGCCTCTTTAGTGTTTTATACCTATGGAGTATCTCCTGTTCTTCCGTTCCTATTACTGCACGAGTGCACAGCACAACAATCATTCCGGAACCTGGAAAGTATAAGACCCACCCGACCTATCTTGAAATGGACTCTCACCTTGTAGATATTCATAAAGTGGTTCGCCCCATAGCAGAAATACGTGTAGGGCCAGGTGTGCATTTTCCGATCCAAGACCAAACCATTGGCAAAGGCGAAATTATTGTTGTTATGGAAAAGTTAAAACATTGGGTTAAAGTATATACCCCGTTTCGTTCTTTAACAGGTTGGGTACATCAGAAAACAATCCAGTCGACACCATACCAAAAAAATTTAAAAATTCCGTTTCAAAAGTTACCCAGTGTATTTGTTATCAAAAACTTGACAAAGTTGATTGATTATCATTCTAAAAAACCTACCATTATAAAAGCCGCAAAAGGAGCATTTTTCAAATCTCTTAAAAAAGAAAAATCCCTTACTCTCATCTATATTCCCCAAAGCAATTCCATTGCTTGGATCAAGTCAGGAGATATACAATGAAAAATCTTTTATGGTTTGTAGCCTTTTTTATTTGTCAATGTAAAACCACTGTATCAGGAAAAATCGTATCTCCTGAAGGTGATAGTCTTGTTTTTTCCGAAGGTAAGATAAATATCTCATCACTTTCTCATAAGAGTTTTTCAGAGGTTGTCGACATCAGAAGTGATGGTTCCTTCGAATCACACCATGACATCAGTCCGGGGGATTATCTTGTAGAACCTCTGATTCCAGGATTTCAAAGTACATCCATGAAAGTCAGTATTCAAAGTGATAAAGAACTTACAATCTATGCTCGACCCACTTCTTCTTCATCGCAGCACATGATTGGCACAAACCACAATTTCAAAGAAGATCTTGGGTCCGGTGATGCTGTGATCAACCCTCCTAAATTTTAATTTAAACGGGGAGTTACTTCCAATGAAAAGCTATATCATCATACTTTCATCATTATTTTTTTGGATCGCATGCCAAGAAAAAAGTATAGAAACATCTGTTGTTGTCAGAGCTTTAAATGAAGCAAAAAAACCTATTTTAAATGCTGACATATACATCAATAATCAATTTGAAGGCAAAACCAACACTCAAGGATATTTTCAAGCTAAAATTAAGACCACAGCCGAAAGTCGCCTTGTAGTACAAGTGCAAAAAGATAGTAAATTTCTCTACTACGCACCATACTTTGAAAATGTTATTATACAGGCTAATCAAACGACTCTGCATATTAACGCCATTTTATACTCTGTTCCTAAACCTTCTGAAAACGAAGACAGCACTTCTGTGGAGCAGGAAACATCGCCATCTCTGGTTGAGGAATCTGTAAATGCAACGGATATTCAGCCTACAGCAGAAAACCTTGAGTTGCAGCCGGACAACCATAATGCCAGTGAGCCTGATCCTAAGATTGAGTCTGTACCCACTACAACCACACCCAACGTGGTAGGCATGATAGAAAAACCCATAGCTGAAAATATCATTCCCACCAGCCCCGCTCAACCCCTAGAGCCTCTAAAATCTGAACCAGTGGAGACCGATGATATCGTTTCCTTTTATTTGAGGGGATATTCATCCAGAAGAGGTAAGGGGGGAGAAATATATTTAGGAGATCAAAAAACTGGGTCTTTTAATCTACTTTGCAAGGTAAATCGTAGAGGACGCTGCAGTGTTTCCATGGACCAACTGCCCCTAGCCAAGGCTGAAATTTTAGTCAAAAGTGATGGCTACCGTACGGCTAGGCTTAAAAGGAATATTACTGCAGGAGATAAAGTTCATATTCCTCTAATGAAAGGACACAGTATCGATGTACAAACCAAATTATTGTTCAATCGCGACTTACGCCCCTTAGAAAATATATCCGTCTGGATCAATGATAGAAGAGTGGGTGTCACCGATAGCTTTGGCCACTTTACCAGCCCCATAAAAGGAGCTAAAGGTGACCTTATAAAAGTAACCCTTAAAAGCAATCAGTATGCACCTGCAACCAGCTCTACTGACTTTGTCATCGGCGGAAACTTATCTTTTACAAAGCATTTTACATCCAAATCAATCCCAAACATTACATTAGTAACAGCACCGGTACAAATTGCTGGCAAGTTGAAAGGAAAAACTCTACCAACCTTTACTGAAACAGTGGAACAGAATATTTCAAGGGCACTGAAACACAGCCTTTTTCAAAACAAAATATTTATCAGTAAAAATTTTGCAAAATCGTTTAAACATAAAAATTTTGGTAAAATTTTGAAGTCAGGTTGGAGCCGTGATGACACCAATCAAAGCATCTATGGCATTATCATCCCAACTTTAGTGATTCATCAAACGATGACTATCGAACTTAACATTGTTGGCAATGATGGCAAAAGTCTCATGGCTGCAAAAAGAGAGCTGAGCAACATTCAAGATCAAACCTTAGTACGTAAAACAGTAGCTGCCATTGCGAAAGAGCTTATGGATAAATTTCCATACCCTAGTTATATTAAAGCAAAGTCAGGGAATCAATTTGTAGTCCAGCAGTCCCATTTAGGAATCACACCTGCCATTGGTGATCTGTTTTCAGTCACAGGAACTCAATCAGGCACTACCGGACAGAGTAAATTCCCAGCCAAAGGCGGATTGCTGCGGGTGTCACGGATTAATGTCAAAAGCGGTACAATTTATTCTGTAGTAGACAAACAAATACCCCGTAGTCATTATGATATTGGTGATGCCTTGATTTATCGAGGAGCTAAAAAAAACCAATCCCTGGTTTTTACACTGCATGTTGTCGATAAATCCTCTCAAAAACCCATCCAGCAGGCAAGTGTTTATTTTGGTCACGATTGGATGGGAACAACCAATCAGGATGGCAAACTTATAGGTCACTTCCCTTTCAGGGAAAGACGCCTCCTTAGAGTCATCAAGCACGGATATCAAGGATTTGCTAAAGAAACCAAGATTGGTCGCAAGGGACAATTTGAAATCAAATTAAATCGTGTTAGCGCTTTTTTAAGAATGGACAGTATTCCTTCCGGCATGAGCGTATTTGTCGACAAGAATTATATTGGCAAAACTCCTATCAATCGAGCTGTAGCTGTTCCAGGTGGATTTGTGAAACTGGAGATATTGGGCCAGAATGGGTATAAAAATTTCAAAAAAGTCATCGAATTTAAAAACGAGGTTGTTGATTTGACGGGTGAGCAAGCCGTAGTTCTGGAAAAAGACTTGAAATCCTTAGCCGATCAAACCATCGAATCTGGAAAAATCGATGAGGCCATCAAAATTTTAGAATCTATCCCTCCTACTCATTCTGATTATTTAATAGGTCAGCATCAGACGGGTATCGTTTATATGACACTATTAGATCAACCTAGCCGCGCAGCTGCCGCATTTCACAAGGTTACCAGTCATCCCGAAGTCAAGACATTTCGTGACAAAAGATTTATCGGTAGCCATATAAACGAAGGTATCGCCCTTTACCTCACAGGAAAAAACTTGGAAAAAGAGCAACAAGATGTCGCTAATGCCCATTATGAAAAAGCTATACAGGTTCTAGAAAAAACTGTCCCCTTTTTACGCCACATAAACGAATCGGAGTATCAGCTAGCCTTTGAAAACTTATTCTACTATAAAGCTCTTTCTCATCAAAAGATCGGTGAAGCCACCGGTGATAAAAATCACCTCCAACAGTCTGAAAAAGATTGGGATGTTCTGTTAAGTTCGCATAAAAAATCTCATTCTGCCAGCACCCTTTTAAAAAATGCAGGTATCTATAAGAAGCAATTGCAACTTGCGCTCAAGCAAAAAGGGGAATAGTGTGAGGCAATTCTTATTGGTGGCTTTTGTATGTACTTGGCTCTACAGCTGCTACTCATTACCTCATAGCTGGTATTATCAGGATGAATTTATCGCTCACAAAAACAGCTATTTTCCTGATTTTATTGTCGAGTTCTTTCCTCATGCCATACGTTTCGAAAAAAAATTTAATTCTGTAGCCTTAGCTGCTCAAGGATTTAAGCTCATCGAGATAAAACCTTTGATCCCGCGACAACGTAAAAACTCTGAAGCTAACCTCGCTTGGTCAAAAAACGGTCGCTTTTTAAGCTACGAAAAAAACACTCCTCAAGGTAACTTAATCGAAATTCGTGAACTTTCAGGTCGCTACCATCAAACTCTTTCAACAAATAAATCAACTCCTAAGCTTGCTCCCTGGTTGCAGGTACACTACAAGAGCTATAACTCCGGTTTATCCTGGTCCCAAGACGAGCAAAAATTTGCTTTTATTTCCAATGGAGTGCGAGGCAGTTACAATGTATTTGTTGGTGAGCTAGATACCGTACCTTATGCCGTTACGCAGTCGCGACAACGCAATGGCTTTGCAAAGTGGAGTCCCCAAAGCCAAGAAATTGCTTATATCAGTTCGGCAACAGGCCATGGGGATATCTATACCTTCGATTTGCAGTCTGAGTCTCATTCTCTCGTTTGGGCCAGTCCCGATATGGAATTGTTTCCAGAGTGGATTCCTCATGGAGATGGCATTGTCTTTAATAGTGGAAAATCCAATCAGCACCAGATTATGGCTATCATTAAAGACGCCTCAGGAGAGTGGGATAGTCCCTATTACTTGACACAATGGCCCAACGATAATTTGCGCCCCACCTTATCTCCTGATGGACAATGGGTTGCATTTTTTGGCAGCAACGAAAGAGACGGCTGGGATCTTTATGTTTTGCCATTTTCAGGCCGTTACCCTACGGCTTTTGACATGAAAAAGCACATTATAGCGCATAATGTAGTATTAGATCTTAATACGGGACCAGCCTGGTCACCCTCTGGAGAATACATTTTTTTCATAGCTAACGATTTGAGTCTATTTAATCCTATCTATGCTCATCATTTAAAAACCGGTATCCAATATAGGTTGCAAACTAACACTCGCATGAACAGAGATCTTATGATTTCTAAGCATGGTGTTTTGAGCTTTCGAGCTCAGGTAGGTGCCTGGGACAAGATATTCGTAGCCCTTACTAATCTCGGCATATCCTTGAATAAGCCTCAAACATTAAAGAATATTTCATATTATGATCCACAAAATCCTACATATATTGCAAACTATATTACTCAGGAGGCGCTATGAATAGATGCATTATCATGTATCTTATGATACTTTCCCAACTGGGTTTCTCCATCAACGAGAAGCGCATCATCTATGGAGAGTCCACTAAATTAACTCGATTTGATCCCTACACTGTGAGGGAAAGTGCGGCCCATCGTTTATCAGACCTGTTATTTGATTCCCTTGTTACTATCGGAGCAGGAGGTTCGATAAAACCCCATATAGCAAAAGACTGGACGATTGAGAATGGAGGAACAGCTGTTTCTTTGCATATTCGCGAAAAAGTGTTTTGGCACCAAGAAGGTGATCAACCTTTAAAACCGGTCACATCAGATGATATTGTAACAACCATCAGACTGCTTAAGGCACCGGGAAGCGAGATTCCCAACAAGGAACTCTACGAAACAATTTCCCGTGTGGATGTGATTTCTAAATTTTACGTTCGTATCCAATTTTCACGCGCCTTAGCACAACCTCTGAAGTTCCTATTATTCAAACTACTTCCCCATCATAAACTAGCTGCCACGGAGTCTTTGCGTAAAACCGATGCGTTCACACAAAAACCCGTAGGCACCGGCCCCTATTCCTTTGAGAAGGTCACTCCCCAAGGTGAGATACTTCTAAAAAGAAACCCTTTTTATTTTAAAGGACTAGCTGCTATCAAAGAAATTATTATGAAGCCCTATCTTGATCGCCATGTTATGACACAGTCATTTATGTACCGCTCTTTAGATCTTCTACCCTACCTCAGTCCTAAATATATTACCGAAGTCAGGGGTGATCACCGCCTAAATTTAATCCCTTATGCGGCACAATCATTTTCATTCATTGCAATGAACCAGAATAATCATTTTTTGAAAGATCTACGAGTCCGGAAAGCTATCAGTCATGCCATTAATCGCAAAGAAATGCTAAGCGCTTTTTTTCAGAGTCAGGGCTATCTGATTTCTGGACCGTTCTCACCAAGCTCCTGGGCTTACAACCTTAAGGCCAAAGGCTACGACTATGATCCCCAAGCCGCCACCATGCTACTCAAGAAAGCAGGGTTTCAAAGAAAAAGTCCAAAAGAATTACTTACAAATTCTAACAATGAAGTCCTGAAACTTAAATTTGCTATTCCCTTATCAGGTGAGCAGGATGTTTTAAAAAGAATCGTACTTGCCATACAGTCTTATTTACAAAATATAGGCATTGCTGTCGAACTCAAATTTTTCGACTGGCAGGTATGGAAATCAGAAGTCATTGGCAAGAGAAACTATGATTTGACCATCGCCTCTTGGGATTTTGATGACTCATCCAATATTACTAGCTTGTTCCATAGTCGTAACGCAAAACCCTGGGGCAACAATTTTGTGAATTACCGCAACCCCTCTGTGGACACCATGCTGATTGAAGCAAATATTACTAATGACTTTGATAAGAGACGCGCTATTTATCAGCAACTTCACAAAAAAATTAGCTCCGACGCCCCCTACGTTTTCCTCTGGACACTAAAGCACCATGCCGCCCACTCCCGGGAGATCGCAAACTTGAAAGTAGAACCCTTTGCGTTTTTCAAGCATGTTACTGAGTGGCAAATCAAATAGAGGGTATGAATGGATACAAAATCCAAAGACAAGAATGAAAAGGTAGAGGATAAAAAACAGTCCAAAATAGAAGACTATCTCACTGGACCGCGCAAGAAGCGAAAAAATTTCGTTATTTTTGCTTTGGGTGAAGCTTTTGACATTGACCTAGCCCAAGCTATGGATGATTTTATCAAAAAAAATTATCCTCAACTTTCGACTTCAAAACCCAAAAACCCTCAGGATCTTACCAGACAGTTTGGAAGGAATATTTCGTTACTTATCATCGATGATAATTTCGATGACATCCATATCGTACTAGGACTAGTGAAAGCTTTAAAAGAAAAAAGACGTAGCGAAACCATCCCCGTCCTGTTTATGACTCGCAATGCACCCGGATTAATTGCGTTATACCATAAGGAATTACTTCTCTATCACGAAACCGATGAATATATTGTCTATCCAGGAATACAAAAGGCTAGGGTGTGTGCACGCATCAAGGTGGGTATAGAGGATAATAACAAAAGACGAAGTAGACGCTATACGGTGTTTATTCCTGTTACTTTCTTCCATCTATCACGAGATACCATCATTGAAGGACACCTTGTTGACCTATCTCTCCACGGTGCGGTTCTAGAAGCCGAAAGCGATGTGATCTTCCGAGCAGGGGATCAGATTAAAATCAGCTTACCTATCGCTGATCACTATGAGCATACTTCCGGAGACTTCATTAAGGTTTCTGCCAGAGTGAGACGGGTTTTTATATCGGGGACAAAGGTTTCCATCTCATTTGAACATGTTAGTGATAGGCAACTAGAAGCCCTCACCCATTACCTCACTAATTTGGTCGCCCAGCAAATGCATCGTCAAGCGCTACGGGTGAAGAATACTCTGGCACACTCCCACAAATATGACACTTGATCATTAGTACATAGTAAGCTAGTAGTGGGAGGTCATCAGCTGATACAGGGGCCGCCTCGCATGCTTTCGTATACTAAAAAAACTATTCTTTTCTGGTTAAAGCGGCTCACTCATCCGATATTTGTCTTTGTATTGCTTCAGGTAGTCTGGTTAGCTTTTGTCGTGCTCTGGGTGGTTTGGTTTGTAAATCAAAAAGAGACATTACAGCAAGTTAGTGCCCTTATGGGGGCTACAAGTTTTGAGGGCACCACAGGAATCATGACCCTAGTTATAGGTTCGATCCTTCTGGGGATGATCCTTGTAGGAACTGTTGTTCTATTTATTTTTACCCAAGTTCAAGGCAGCCTTCTAAGACAGCAAAAATCCTTTGTTTCCAGTGTTACCCATGAACTCAGGTCACCGCTGGCATCCATACAGCTCTCTTTTGAGACCATGCAACGACCGCAATTACCGGAGGCGGTGCAGAGTCGCTTGTTTACCATGGTCCAACGCGATATTGAGCGATTGGCGCGTTTAGTAGACCGCATCCTACTATCAGCCCGACTGGATCGGGGCATACTCGATTATCAGTCACAATGGGAAGTCTTTAACCTGAAAGAACTGATAGTAAGGAGCCTAGAAGAGTCTAAATATCTAGACCCCAATATACGTCAAAGAGTTACATTAATTTGCCCTGAACACCTCAATGTTCGTAGCACACGCATGGGAATGGAAATGATCTTGGGCAACCTTGTAGAAAACGCGATCAAATACTCTCCCAGGGCAAGCAAGATAGAAATATCGGTCCTTAGAGAAAACTATGAGCTGCGTATATCCGTGGCAGACAACGGTTATGGGGTCAATACCAAGGATCAAAGAAAGATCTTTAAAATGTTCCACCGTACACCCCGTGCCACTAAAAATGCGGTTCCCGGTACTGGATTAGGACTTTATATCGTGAAATCTCTAGTAAAAAGTTTAAGGGGACAAATATGGGTCGAAAGCGATGGCATTGGTAAAGGTTCTACCTTTTGGGTAGCCTTTCCTGAAGATATTGTGGCTCTGGATTGAAACCAACAGACCTGGTTTCCTAGTGCAAATAGCCGTAAGACCTGTTAATGACACTTATTTGATGTCAGGTCGGTCGCGGTGAAATCGATTATAACAAGGGGTCAAAATGACAGAAAAAAAACGGATTCTACTCGTAGAAGACGAACCAAACCTCGCCTTCAACATCGAGTTTAACTTGCAAGCTGAGGGATACGAAGTTGTCTTAGCAGGTAATGGCAGTGAAGCTCTCGATTTATACCGTCATAAAGGATCATTCGCCCTGGTCATTCTTGATATTATGATTCCTGAGATCAACGGTTTCGAGCTGGCTAAAATTATTCGACAGGATGATAGACTGACCCAAATACTCATGCTCACAGCGCGAGCCGCGGAGCGAGACATTATACGCGGCTTAGAGAATGGGGCTGATGACTATATGACAAAGCCTTTCTCCTTTCAGGAGCTGTTGCTAAGAATCCGTCGCATGGCTGATCGTAGCGAGCTTTTTGCTAAAGAGCTGCGACCCCATGACCGGATTAGGTTTGGTAATGTGACCTGGGATATGGATAAACTGGAGATAGATGGTCCTCAAGGCAAGTACAACTTAACTGTTCTGGAAGCCAAAGTATTGAACGAATTTGTACAAAACCCCGAGACCATTCTCTCCCGTAAGCACCTTCTCAATAAAGTTTGGGGGTTGAGCGGCAATGTGGAAACACGGACCGTCGACAATTTTGTCATGCGGCTACGCAAATATATCGAGGGCAACCCTTCACAACCTGAGTACTTAAAAAGTGTGAGAGGCCGTGGCTATAAGTTCTGTGCAACCATTCAACCTATGGAAGATTAAATGTATATAGAATTTGAAAAATGGCATGGCGCAAAAAACGACTTCGTTTTAACCTGGCTGGCGGGAAACGACCCTGTAATTTTCGATAGCTTGAAAAGGCAGGCCACTGCTATTTGTAACCGCAACGGCAGTGGAATTGGAGCTGATGGCATTCTCGTACTTCATACAGACCACAGTAAGCAAGCTCTACCCAAACAGCTATCCATCATCAATTCCGATGGCTCCCTGGCCGCAACTTGCGGTAACGGTATTCGCTGCGCAGCGCTAAGCACACTGCGTCGATACCGCGAACTAGAACCTAAAGAAGCTTTAGAAGGCTTTGAATTACCGCTAAAATCGAGTACGGTATCGTGCCGGTTTTTGGGTCATGGAGACCTTAAGTCCAAGAACTACTGGCCCTTGGTTAGTGCAACTATGGGAATTCCAAAATTAAATGCTGAAAATGAAACACTATACCACCAGGCCCAGGAAGAGGTAACACGTGTGGCTCGATCCCTCAAGCTCCCCGATTTAGAGCGCGATTGGGCATTGGTAAATATCGCCAATAATCACCTGGTTTTCTTCCTAGATGATGCTGATCGGCAGTTACTACAACGCGTGGGGCCTGCCTTCCAAGAGTCCAAATATTGGGACGGTATTAATGTCCATTTAGCAGTTGCAAAAGAGGTTTCAGCTAAGGAAAAAAACCAAGCCGCCAATAAATTAGGTCATACCATTGAGGACATGTATCATGTTTTTGTCTGGGAGAGAGGTGCCGGAGAAACCCAGGCATGTGGTTCAGGAGCTTGTGCTGTGACGCGGGCAGCCTTAGAATCAGGACTTATCGATCGCAGCCAATGGCTGGGTATCCGCATGCCAGGTGGCTTGCTGTTTACCCAGCAGCTACAAAATGATGAGGCTGTAAACCTTGCTGGTCCTGCAACGCTTGTATTTACAGGCTCATTAGAAATATAGTCCCCATCCATAATTTACTGGTACGAAATCAAACCATCATTTTCAAGGAGAGAGCTAGACCTTTAGAAATGTTCAACCTTCTGGTACAATTTATTTGCGTGAAAGCAGCGACTCCCTTGTCCATGCTCTTGCATTCTTACTTAAACAAGGCTAAACAGTCTGTTGCAAAGAAACATTATGAATAAGCGCAAAAGAACTATGCAGGAAGAATTACAGCTTAAGCTTATACCAGTATTTCTCGGCCTCAGACTTTATCACCGCCATGAGGTTCATGGCATGAGTAATATCCCGCAGACCGGACCTGTGATTATTGCCTGCACCCATAGTTTAGCGACATACGACATTACCCTTTTGATGACAGCCATCTACCAAAGTATGAACCGTTTCCCCAGAGCTCTGATCGACCGGGCCTTTTATAAAATTCCGGGACTTGGCGAACTAATGGAACGATTGGGCTGTATTATCGGCACCCCGGAAAATGCTAAAACCCTATTATCTAATGGGGAAATAGTTTATCTAGCACCGGGGGGGATGGAGGAGTCTTTGCGGCCTTCCTCGGATCGCTATCGTGTTATTTGGACAAAACGCAAAGGTTTTGCCAAACTTGCCATTGAAAGCGGCGCTCCTATAGTGCTAGCCGCATGCCCCAGCGCTGATGATATTTATACTGTGTATGACAGTCCGATTACAAAATTTTTCTACAAACGATTCCGCTTTCCCATATTTTTTGCCAGAGGCTTTGGGCCCACAGTGCTACCTAAACCGGTAAAGCTAGACCACTATCTCAGCAAGCCCCTATATCCTCCTAAAAAGAAAGAGGACCCTGTTGCCTTTAAGCGGCAAGTATATAATTTTCATAAGCGCCTTGTCAAAACTATGGATGAAATGATCCATGAGGGTATTGTACCGCAAGAAAAGCCACTCTTCTAATCCAAGAATTTACAAACTGAATTTTCAGATCCGAGTTCTAAATATGACCCGCAACAAAAAGATAGTTTTATTCTTATTCCTGACTGTGGCCGGTTTCTGCTGGATTTACCGCGGTAGCATCGCCAATCTACCGATGCATATACTTATCCGTCATGATCATCCTGAAAAAGGGGCTGACTTTATTGTTATTATGATGGGTAATGTGATGGATCGCACAGCCCATGCGGTGCAACTCTATCAGCAAGGGTATGGGAAAAAAATTCTCTTTGCTGAAACTGAGCAAAGCGAGTTGATCCGTCGAGGTTTTCGCACTACAGATGGCGCCACGACCCATCGCATGCTCATGGAGGCTGCCGTCCCCCAAGATGCTATCATCTATCTTTCACACACTAGAAATAGCTCCAGTCAAGAGGAAGTCAGAACGATTCTCGACTACTTGTCTGAGCATGATGCCACCTCCCAGCGCGTGATACTTGTCACTAGTTGGTACCACTCTAGCCGCGCCCATTGGATTATGGAAAGAATTAACCGTTCATCCGTTACTATAGAATCGTTTCCTTCCCCAAACCCGCCAACATGGTGGGGAACAGAGGGTGACTTTTTAGCGGTTTACAATGAGTATCTCAAGTGGGCTTATTACCTTATAAAATACTAAGCTTAAGCTACTACTGCTATAGCATTTATATCCTGAACTCAGACAGTAGTGGAATAGTTTTCCATTCGGAAGTACCTTATAAGCTATATAGTTGGATACTTTGAGGTCTATAACATGAAGTTAATGGTTACAGGAGGAGCGGGGTTTATTGGCTCAGCCGTTATACGAGCTGCCATGAAAAATCCCGCTATTAATATACTAAATATCGACAAATTAACCTATGCCGGACATTTGAGCACCGTTGAGCCCTTTGTAGACCCCACAAGGTATAAATTTCTTAAAGCTGATATCTGTAACGGCCCTATTATGGAGCAGATTATAGACGAATTCCAGCCAGATATCGTCATGCACCTGGCTGCTGAATCCCATGTGGACCGCTCCATAGACGGCCCTGATCAATTTTTACAGACCAATCTTTTTGGTACCTATCATCTACTGCAAGCCAGTTTAAAATACTATCGTTCACTTCCCGCTGCAAAAAAAGAGGGATTTCGCTTTCATCATATTTCTACTGATGAAGTGTTTGGTTCTTTGGGAGAAACCGGTTGGTTTACCGAAACCTCGCCCTATGATCCTCGCTCGCCCTATTCTGCGACAAAGGCTGGCTCGGATCACCTGGTAAGTGCATGGTATCATACCTACGGCCTGCCGATTCTCATTACCAACTGCTCCAATAATTACGGTCCTTATCAATTTCCTGAGAAACTCATTCCTGTCATGATTCTGAAGGCTCTAAGAGGTGAGCCTCTTCCCGTCTATGGGAACGGCAGCAATATTCGTGACTGGCTCCATGTAGAGGACCATGCCCGCGCCCTGCTGTTAGTAGCCCAGCAAGGTAAAATAGGCCAAACCTACAATATTGGTGGTCACAATGAGAAAACTAATTTGCAAGTGGTGGAAGCTATTTGTGAACTTGTTGATCAGTTGGCACCCACTAATTCTATAGGTTCCCGGCACGATTTAATCAGCTTTGTAAAGGATAGACCAGGTCACGATCAGAGATATGCCATAGATGCCAGCAAGATCGAGAGAGACCTTGGATGGACTCCCCTTGAAACCTTTAGCTCTGGGCTCAAAAAAACTGTCCAGTGGTATATAGCCGAATCTGAAAAATGGGTGAAAGACATTCAAAACCAAACCCATATTGGGTATCGTCAGGGTGTTGATAGTCCCGTTTCTACAAGTTATTGAGGTTATAATTCATGCAAATCGTCGATACAGCTTTATCAGAAGTTAAGCTTATCAAACCTAAAATATTCGGTGATCACCGTGGCTTTTTTCTAGAGACCTATCAAAAAGAGCGATACATTACCGCCGGAATCCAGGCTGAATTTGTTCAGGATAACCTTTCCCGATCACAGTACGGTGTTCTCAGGGGGCTGCACTTACAAAATCCGCAGGCTCAGGGCAAACTGGTTTCCGTCGTAGTAGGAGAAGTCTTCGATGTCGCCGTTGATGTTAGGATAAATTCTCCCACTTTTGGACAATGGGTTGGGTATCCACTTACGGAAGAAAATAAGCACCAGCTTTGGATACCAGCTGGATTTGCCCATGGTTTCGTGGTGACCAGCCCAGACG
>JBNKNM010000029.1:0-40308 GCA_050293845.1 Pseudobacteriovorax sp.
TGGCAAGGCTTATAATTTTTTAGGATCTTAAAGACTTCAATCTTAAGATTTTGATTAGGAACTTTTTTATAGTCATAGAAAAAGTCACGAAAATTAAAAGACAAGAGGTCTGTTCTGCGACTTTCCTGACTTTTTGTTAAGATATAGCAAAGGTTTGTTTTTTTAATCCTTAATACCGATTTATATGCATCTTGCGTATTAGGTAAAATTTGAGCGATCAAGATGCTAGTTTTTAAGCACAGCAAAATTATAATAAACCTCATGCGCACCCTCATGCTAATTAATGGACTTTAAAAGTGAATCTATTTTATTTAATTCTTCATGGACTGGAAATTCCTTAAAGCTCTGAATTGTTACTCTTAAATGATGCAAGAATGTTCTATAAGCCTGGCTGGTGGTAGCAAAAGGTCGATGCTGTATACTTTTATTCACCTTATCCCAACGCAGTATCAATTCTAATGTCTGAGGAGAAAACCACTGTGATTTAAACTTCTCCCAAATATAGTCGACGGCAAAATCTGTAGGATGAATTAAATCTCTCTGATAAAATCGATAATCACGTAGATCATCCATCATTATCTCAAAAGCGGGAAAATATGTCACATGAGGGAAGTCTTCCGACAAGTGATGAGCCGCTAAATGCAATATAGACTTACTGACTTGGTTCAATCGTAAGGTATCGCGGATATGTCTAACAGGACTCACCGTAATGATGATATACTTATCCTGTAAGGTCTCTCTAAAAATTTTACTATAACTCTGGTATATATCATCCACTGTAATTAACTTTTTATGGAATAATCGTGGATCTTGTTTATGACATGAGGCTACTAGTGTGTCGTTAGACTTCAAGTAATATCCCCATGCAGTCCCCCAGGTAAGTATAATCCAGCGCGCGTTCTGTAGAGCAACTTCTAATTGTGAAAATGCGTTCTGAAGATTTTTTATATAATCTTCGGTAGAATTTCCTTGAATATCCGAATGAGTTAAATAGTTACTTATAACTTGTTCATTAGCAACAAGAAATTCTTCTCGTGAAGCTTTCTCTATGAATCCTTGTTCCAGAGAAACAGTAATAGACATAGGGTTAAAGAGTATACCCAGGGGATTGCTTAGCACATTGAATTTTGATTGTGTAAGTTTTTTACCTACTTCGTTAGCAAAGCAAGACCCTATTGTCAGAATATGATCTTGATGATTGATGCAATACGGAGATTTATCCGGTGCAATATTAGTCCTAAATTTCATGAATCTGGATATCCTTGACAACTTGAAGTATATCGTCGCAAATACCCTGACTCAAATTCAAGCTACGTTGACGATATTGGCATAAACAAGCTTTGGCAAATTCTCGGGCACGACTTCTCCAAAGCCATCGGGTAGCCGCCGCCCAGATTAGTAGTTCTTGTTCTTCTGATTCATAGCGGGTCACATCTTTCAAAATAGTACCTAGCTTCTCTAACCTTTGGATAAACGGCCTTTCAAAATCATAACATTCTTGTAGAACTCCTATCGCCTTAAAATACATATCATGCGCATTGAACTCAAGGTTTTTCCTTCTGCGTAAAGAATATACTGGGACGAGATCTGCGATCCACCTTCTGGTTTTTACCGACAAAGCCCAGCCATAGAAAACTAGGATATTCTGCCAATAATAGCAATCCCCGCCCTTAGAACAAAGTCTTTTCATAAAACTAATATCCTGAAACTTGATAGCTTCTATGATACTCTTACACCAGGTTAATTCAGAACGCTGATGTCTTACCCCTTCACGATTAATTGCAGTTTCTGCATCACTAAGTTGGTTGGTTAGGTAGTAACAACGAATCCTTTGTATCTCAAAGTAGTCCCTATACTGATCTGGCAATCCTAATTTTAGGCTAATCGTGTAATACTTACTTGCTAGTTCACCTTGAAACAGTCGCATACTGCGTACTCCAAGTGCTAAATATTGTTCCCCATCTTCTACTTGAGGAAGGCAGTAAGTTTCCAGTAACGAAGACCAATATGACCCCCAATGATCATGAGCATTATTCTCAATCTTACTACGCATATGAAATAGCTCAGCATATTTGAAACTCATTGAATTTTTTTTCGAATAGGCACCAATAAGCTTAATCAGCGTCGATGCCATATCAAAACACGTTTGCACCTCTTTTTCAGATAGCAAATTGAAATGCTCGTGGAGGAATAGCAACTCCATAAGGTAATTGTATTTCTCTATTTGCTGGTCACGGGTTTCAATACTGATTTTTGAATGAAGAGAATTTTTTATAAATTCAATGCGATCACTTGCGACTGTTGCATTCTCTGGAACATTTTCGTGTTGATATAGATTAGGAAGGGAAAAAACTGACTTGTTTTGTTTCATATCACCATCCTCCTAAGGTCCCCTTTTAGGAAGGATGGTGATATGAATACCACAGGCAAAGTATTTGTTTTCCTCTACCGAACACTTGCCCTGGTCCCACCCTACCTACTTCAAGTTCAATGCCAAAGTTTTGCTGATTTTTCAATGTACTTTAACACAGCGATATAAAATGTTTTTTTGTACATTTACCAATTTTATTTATTCGTCAACTTTTTGACAATTCCCCCTCATTTATAAAAGCCATATTTTTAATTCCTTAATATTATTGAAGAATTCTGACAAATTTTCCTTGACAGTGCCTGGGAGCCTCATCACAAAAACTGAATTTTCTGATCTATATGATATCATAAACTAATTTTTTGGACTCAATAGTAAAATCAAAAACCCTCATGCAGCAGATCATACTTTTGCTCTAAATTAATTTCATTTTTTTATGGTTAACTCGCGGTAATCACATCATTAAATAAATCCAATTCAAATTCCACTCGATTTCGCCGAGGCCAGGTCTAACATTGTTTTCCTCTTACCGAACCCCAAGTTTTCTTTCTTATGGGGGTAATAAATGAAGAATTCTGATAGTCAAGTTAATGCCAATGAACGTGAGTTATTTTTTTCTATATTTCGTAAAAACATCAAAAACAGGGTTAATTGTGATAATGAATGGAAAATAGCAGTACGCAATGAATGGCAATTTTATGATCTTACAAAAAAAGTTTGGGACAAGCCCTTTGCCAGTGAACTGGAGAAACATATTGCCATCCAAGCTTCTTCACTACTAATCGGTGAAATTGATTACCTAACTAGATGGCCTATCAAGCCATGGAGGGATGCAACAAATGTTGATTACAGTATAAAGAGTAATCGTTTTCCGCCACACCATCAGGCTAAATTCTGGCTTACCAATCTAGGGCAAATGATTAAAATCATTTCTCCCATTTTACAAAACATTTTTATTGAAAGATTTTCTGTACAAATGATGTGCAAAGCGTTCCATCTCACTAAAGCTAAGCTGATCGATCACTGCCAACCTATAAGTTATGATCACCCTCTCATAAAGAACAGCCTATTTAAAAAACAATTAGCTTTTTTGAAGGAAAAAAATTATTCATTTGTTTCATTTGAGGGATTGGAAGAAAAAATTTGCTTTGACTTTCAAAATAAAACTTTTTATCTGGACAGCCACTTTTTTCTTTCACAACCGATCAGCTTTTTCTTCCACCGCCTAAGCTTAATGATTCGTGCGAAGGAGCAACAAGAGTTTATTTTTCTTCATCTAGATCCTATGAACGAGACTTTTCCCATACTCCAAAGTATTGCCTCTGCTGTTAGTT
This sequence comes from Pseudobacteriovorax sp., assembly GCA_050293845.1. Lineage (GTDB taxonomy): Bacteria > Bdellovibrionota_B > Oligoflexia > Oligoflexales > Oligoflexaceae > DT-89. The sequence goes on from JBNKNM010000029.1 coordinate 3,703, forward strand.
GTGATTCTACAAACGAGCTTACAAAACTATTATCTGATTTTGAAAAAGATAGACTAAAACAGCTCGGTATTACGCAAATTAAAGTTCAAGAAATTTGTCGCCTTTGGACTGAGGTTTGGGATGAACTTTATAAGGAGCAACTAGCTGATTCACTCGATCTCGTAGGACTTATTGAGTCTTACCTAAATTTAGATCTTTTTGACGAGGAAAATCTTTTGCCATTGAATTTAATCCACAAAAATCGACGCGTACGACTGCTCCTGAACTTTGCAACAGTTCTTAAGTTTTAATCATAGGGGGGGGGGGATTATTATGAATAATAGTGAGATCAAAATTCTTAGGGAACAATTTCATATCGCTATTAGAGATCATGAAACAGCGGTACAGGAATTTTTAACATCAAGAACCGTACAAAGTAGTGCTCGCATGTCCGCAACATATGAGCACGCTGATATTTTACGAGAGCAACTACGCCGTCTGCGAATAGAACATAAAAAGCAGCAAGAGCTTTAAAAACATAGTGCTTACTGACGATATGCGACAACACTATATGCTAAAGATATCCAGCCAGCGATAAAGCATAATCCCCCAATGGGGGTTATGGCTCCTAGCCAACGTATACCGGATATCGCCAGTATATAAAGGCTCCCTGAGAAAAAAATAATTCCCACAGAAAACAAAATTCCAGCTAGTTTAACAGGAAACACTCCCATGCGACTAGAAACAAACCCCACGGCTAATAAGGCTAAACCGTGGTACATCTGATACTTAACCGCCGTATCAAAAATACCCATAGCATATTCTGAAAGGGAGTCTTTTAAGGCGTGAGCACCAAAAGCCCCGAAGCCCACACCTAAACCACAGAATACGCTTCCCCACAATATGAAATTCAACCAGGACATGGGAGGAAAGCTCCTTTAGCCGTAGATTTTTGCCATTTCTTCGAGAGTCACCTGACGAATATTGCGAGCCTGTCCGGCTTGCCCGAACTGCTCCATGCGTTGCCTACAAACCTGTTTCATAGCTGTCCGTGCTGGTTTTAAATAATAGCGGGGATCAAACTCCTCAGGCCGTTCTGCAAAAGCTTTTCTGATCGCACCAGTTATAGCTAGACGGTTGTCAGTATCAACATTTATTTTTCTCACACCATGGCGTATACCTTCTTGGATTTCTTCCACAGGCACACCCCAGGTTTGCTTGATATTTCCACCATACTTGTTGACAATATCCTGCAACTCTTGGGGAACTGATGAAGAGCCGTGCATCACAAGATGAGTATTGGGTAATCGCTTGTGGATGTCCCGAACACGATCCATAGCCAAAATAGCGCCGTCTGGTTTGCGTGTGAATTTATAAGCGCCATGGCTTGTTCCCAGGGCGATAGCTAGGGCATCTACTTTTGTTAGCTCAACAAATTTTTCTGCCTCATCGGGGTCGGTGAGCAGCATATCCTTACTCAGCTCACCCTCGAATCCATGGCCATCTTCCTTTTCACCTTTTCCTGTTTCCAAGGACCCTAGGCAACCTAGTTCCCCCTCTACAGAAACACCAAAAGAATGAGCTACATCGACGACCTTACGGGTCACGCTTACATTATAATCAAAATCCGCTGGGCTACTGCCGTCTTCGCGTAAAGATCCGTCCATCATCACCGAAGTAAAATTATTGCGAATAGCAGAAAAGCAGGTCGCAGGACTGTTGCCATGATCTTGATGCATAACGATAGGGATTTCAGGGTAGAGTTCAGCAGCAGCTTTCATAAGGCCTACCAAATAGCGATCTTGGGAATAGGACCTTGCCCCCCGGGACGCTTGGATAATCACGGGGCTATCAGTCTCTTTCGCCGCCTCCATAATGGCCTGTATTTGTTCCATATTGTTGACATTAAAGGCCGCAACGCCATAGTTGTTTTCTGCCGCATGATCGAGCAGTGTTCGCAGGGGAATCAGAGCCATATTATACTCCCAAATTTAAAAATTTCTGCACAAGTCATGTCTATACCGCGACTGAGGCAAAAAGACAAGAATATGGGAGTTTAGGGGGAAAGGCAAAAGCACCAACGGTAACGTGGTGCTAGAATGGAAGCTTCCTACATTTGGGGACTAAAAGCAGGCGCTTAATGCAGAAGCACCACCAACCGCACTATCACTAAATAGCTTGTCCTGGTCCATACTAAATCCATGGGCTTGGGTTCCTGGACATACTAAATTATTCTCATTGGTTCCCGAACTTGCTAAAGCTGTGAAGTTGGAGCGCGCGGTAGCCGCTGCAACAGTAACTTCGTATCCATAACGCGGCACGGGAGCATTAGCATTGGTACAGGGGGTTACTTCAAAACCAATTTCTTGAGCGTTAGCGGGAACTGCATTACAATTTACCGTGCCATCATCTAGGCGACCATAGCGAGCAAAGCCAAGATATATATTATTATCCAGCTGGTAAGATTGCTCTAAAGTATAAAGATGGGTCAAGGTGTTTTTTGCTTCTCCCATTTTAGCTTTGGCTTGAAATTGTCGGAAGCGTGGCATAGCTAGGGTAGCAAGTATGCCGATAATCCCAACAACGATCATCAGCTCGACTAAGCTGAAGCCATTCTGATTTTGCAGTTTAAATTGCTTTGGTAAACGCATTAGACACCCCTTTTGTTAGGTCTGTATTTTAGAAAATTGCTCGACAGAGTAATTTCCGTTTCGGGACTAGAAATCAGAGGCTTTAAATAAAAATTATTTTTTCTGCTGCGGCATTATAACTAGTTATAATCCATCGCATTTTTGTAAAATTTTTTTCATAATAAAGTCCGGAAATTACCCATTAAAGACCTTCATGGGGGCAGCTTTTAAATATGCAGGCAGGCAGCCAAATTCTGGCAGCCTCAATAACTAACTACTTGATTTTTATCGATTAGCTAAGTTCCTCGATTTCAGAGGAAAAGCCTGAAGATATTATGGGAAAACGACACCAGGTTTTGGGATCTAGGCTTTCATCGTCTAGGTGAAAACTGGGTGCATAGCGTTCCCGCTTCCATTGGTTGATAGCCCAAAGGCGCAAAAATTTTCGCAAATAAGATTTTAAGGTATTTTGCTCGATTTCCGGATAACGATTCTCTAACTTCATGAGAATAGATAGCGGCGCCATGCGATCACGAATCAGCCACTTCTCGATGCTATTCAGAATATCATAAGGCATGAGGTCTAGTTCGTCCTGTTGAGCAGCACCAGAAGGTCGTAGCTCAGCTGTAGGTTGCTGTTTATTGATCAACTTTAGACTAGCTAAGGGCCCTAGGCCATGATGACAAGATGTCTCGGCCCATTTTAACCACCTTCGTAAAAAAGACTTATCAATCCCAGCCAGAGGAGCAATACCTCCAGAGGTATCGCCATCCATAGTTGCATAACCTACAGCAGCCTCAGAACGATTGCTGGTAGAAACAAGCAGCCCTTGTTTAAGATTGGCCAGCATCCACACCAGTGGTGACCGCGATCGCGCTTGAATGTTCTGTAAGGTGAGATCATCTTGCTGCCAGTCGAGTTCCCGCTCCATAATACTACCGGCAAAGTCAGTATACATATCAACGACACCTTGAATATTCACTTCATAAAACGAAGCTCCCAGCTCCTCCGCCACCGATTTGGCTGCTTTCCTGGTAGTTTCACCGCTATTATCTGTTGCTTGATAGACCAGAAACAGCATTTCCTTGATCCAGCTGCGCGGGTCCTGAACGTCCCCCTGTGGATGCACGCCAAAGATCTCCGACATTTTTTCAGGACCATTGTAGGCGAGAGTCTCGGTTATCATATGAGCTATCAGTACCGCAACGGTTCCCGAATCACAGCCTCCGCTCAAGGAAACAATATAGGATTTAGATCCTGTCTTCCGCAAATAGTCATACAAGGCAAGCATTTCAGCCCAGTAAAACTCCTCCTCTTCTGTTAAATGCGTCTTTAACGTACTTCTATACTGAGCTTCGATGGACTTGGAGCGACCGGGGCTGGGAATTTTTTGGCCTTGAACCACCAAGTGCTCAATATTTGCCTGAAAATTCTGCGTGAGGGATCTGTTACGCAGCTTCGCAACACGCACCTCATCAAGATCGAGATCTTGGATTACCAGCTGCCCATCACCAAAGCCAAAGCGTGGTCCATAGCCAACAATCTGACCGCTTTGTCCAAACATGGGTCCGCCATCATATATTAATCGGCCATTTTCCAACCCCACCAAATTCGTATAGACATAATGAACCTGCATGGCACGGCTGGCATTTCTTACCAGGGTTTCACGAACATCGATCTTACCTAAAGCAAAGTGGGAAGCGCTGCAGTTGACAATCAGTTCGACCCCGGCTTGCGCATGGGCACTTGCCGCTCCGTTCGCCCCCCAAGCCTCCTCACAGATCTCTAGGCCGATGGATAACCTACCAAATTCAAAGCGCAAGTCGCCGAATGGTATATAATCTCCATCGACAATCACCTGGCTCACTTCACCAAATTGCCAGGCCTCAAACCAACGGGACTCATAATGGACCCCTTCGCGAGGAAGGATCTTTTTCGGAACAAAGCCGATAATTTTTTTATTCTGCACCACCGCGACACAGTTATACATGCTGCCCTTGGCATAAATAGGCAGTCCTATGAAACAAACTAGGTTATCCGTATGGAGGACAAGCTCTTGCAAGACAGCAACTGCTTTTCTGGCAACATGAAGGCTAAAGAACATGTCTTCACAGTTATAGCCGGTTATGGCAAGCTCCGGAAAGCATAGGACACCCACCGATTGATCTTGGGCTCGCTTGATAATGCTTAGCATTCTTTTTTTATTGCCGTGCCAATCAAGTGGTATCTGATTGAGGGTAGCAGCTCCCACACGCACTATGTCCATAACTACATCCGTTCTGGTGGAGTGATTCCTAAAATATACAAGCCTTGCTTTAATATTTTCGCAAAACTAGAGAGTAACGCAAGCCTTGCCTCGGAAATCGCTTTGTCTTCCAGATTCAGGACTTTAACATTGGCCAACATACGCGAGTACACCTTACCCATGTCAAACAAATGGTGAGCTAGCACGCTATGGCGACTGGTTTCACAAGCATTTTTTACGGCAACATTCAAATCGTTCATATAACGAATAAGCTCTCGCTCATCTTCATGGATAAAAAGACTGGTAGCATCAAAGTTGGGGAAATATCCTTGCTCTGCGCCCTTGGCTAGTATCGACTGCGTGCGAGCAAAAGCATACATGAGATATGGTCCCGTATTACCCTCAAAACTAAGCCAGTCCGGTAAGGAGAAAACCAAATCCTTTACCGGGTCAGAGCAAACCATACCATATCTGATGGCTCCCACACATAAGAGGCGATTGACTGCAGCTAACTTTTCAGAACTCCATTCGCCTTGGTAACGTTCCAGCTTCCGGCCCATTTCAGCTTCGAGACTCTCTTTGAGCTGTCGGAAAATGATTTGATTGCCCTTCCGCGACGACATCTTACCATCAGGCAGAACCACCATACCATAGCTGAGATGATAGCAATCCTTTGCCTGCTTAAATCCCATTTTATCAAGGGTCTTAAACACCTGCTTGAAATGTAGATTTTGCTCAGAACCGACAACATAAATCGACTTTTCAATATTGAATTCAGCATACTTACGTCGAGCAAGGGCCAAATCTTTGGTAGCATATAGAGTATTGCCGTCACGCTTTCTCAGCAGTACAAAACCAAGCTTGTCATTTTTCAGATCGAGGCCAATGGCACCATCATCTTCTACGAAGACCCCTTTTGTCAGATACTCATCAACAATCTGTTGACTCTCCTCTGAAACCTCCGATTCACAAAACCAATGGTCAAAGCGAGCATCCACCCATTCATAGATTTCCTTAAAATCGTCGATAGACCACTGACGACTTTCCTGCCAAAACGCATAAGCGTCACCTTGCTTCGACTCAATCTGTCGCAGTATCGCTGATACCTCATCTTGAAATTGCTGCTGTTCTTCCTTGGGAGCATCTTCAAGCTCGATGCAAGCGCGTGCATACATCTCCCCCAGCCACTCCCCACGCCGGCTGTCGGGAGCCACTGCTTGCTGCCGTTTCATGTACCAGATACACTTAGCGATATGGGTGCCCTCATCACCAATGTAGTTTGCCATCACCACAGGATAACCACAGTATTCATAAAGCCTGCCGAGGCTATCTCCGAGGGCCACGTTTCTCATATGGCCGACATGAAAAGCTTTATGGGTATTCGGTTGGGAATACTCGATCATAACCTTTTGGGGCGCTGAGCCCGCAATCATCTGGGCTCGCTTAAAGTAGTCGCCCGTTTCGATATCCTGCAGTAAAACTTGACTATACTTCGCCAAGTTCACATGGATATTTAAAAAGGCACCAGCCACATCAGCTTTGGCAACCCATTCCCCGCCTGATTCCTCAAGACCTTGACTCAACAGCAGCGCAATTTCAGGAGGTTTTTTACCAACTGTGCGGGCAAAGCGAAAACAGGGACAAGCATAATCTCCCATCTGGTGTTCAGGGGGCCTTTCTAAGGCCCGCATAAAGTCCTCAGGTGCGATGGCTGTTTCTAGCTTTGCCGATGCAGCTTCACTCAGAGCGGATGCTACTTGCCATTTGGTTAAATCGAGGTATTCCGTCATATTGTCTCTCTTATTCGTAGGAAGCAAAAATATCAGATGTCCTTGGTTTTTAATTCATGTCCTCTGCACTAAACCTGGAATTCAGCCATATTAGTGAACTTTAGCATAGAAAAAGCCTTTGGAGCTCCATGTGAATACCGAAGTTCAGACAGTGGTCTTAAATGGCACACAATCCCGCATTTGTACCATTGAAAGTTGCCTCGCGCGAGGATTTTCTGGGTTGCAAGTTCTAGGTGTCAACAATGAAACCGCGCGCAATGGTAAAGAAAGGGTGGTAACAACCTTAGAGAATCAGAATTTTAAACTTTCCAATAAAAAAATTGTGATCAATTGCTCACCGGGAGATATCATCAATACCCAGCCACATTTTGACCTAGTATTTGCTATCACCTTAATTCTCCTCCACGAAAAGACATCCCCCAAACCTGATATCACCCAGTATGTGTTTGGCGGAGAACTAGGACTAGATGGCAGAATCAAACCCATTTTAGGCAGTATTTCTATGGTACTGGAAGCTATAAACTGCGGACGCAAAGGAGTTGTTCTGCCCTCAGGAAATGCTCGTGAAATTGAATACCTAAGATCATTACCTGCTAGTCCACTGGGGAAAATTCAAATCATGTACTTTAGCCATCTCACCGAAATTTTCAGTTGGCTTCAAGGAAAACCACAGCTCCCTCCCCCACCTCTTCCCGCTCTCGCTCACCGCGATGGTCCCTGCGAAACCTTTGACGATATGTATCTTAGTCAGGAGCATTTTCATCTCGCCCTTATCTGCGCTGTGGGACGCCACAGCCTGCTCCTCCAAGGAACACCTGGTACAGGAAAGTCCATGTTTGCCAGTCGCCTACCCAGCATTTTACCCCGACCCACCCACCGTGATCACATATATACCCTCAAGCTCTATAGTTCCGTAGAGCTTGCTGTACCGACGAGTATTCTTCAGGGCACTCCTCCCTATCGCTCACCCCACCATTCCGCAAGCTCTGCCGCCATATTAGGGACTCCCGACCAACCGGGAGACCTGCCCCTCGCCAATGGAGGAATTCTTTTCCTTGATGAGTTGCCAGAGTTTCGAAGAGATCTGTTAGAAGCCCTAAGAGAGCCTTTAGAAACGGGTGAAGTTAAAGTCTCAAGAGCGCGGAAAAAAACTACCTGGAAAGCCAAAACACTCCTGATTGCTGCTGCCAATCGATGTCCCTGCGGTTGGCTAGGAAGCAAACGACAGCTTTGCCGGTGCACAGCACAAGAAATGGGGCGTTACCAACGTAAGCTCAGTGGCCCTCTTCTGGACCGCATAGACCTCCATTTTAACATGCCTGAATACGATGCTATGGAAAAGCTCTTCAGCCAAAATCAGCAGGACAACCAAAGCTGCCTGCTAGAAAAATCCCGCAAGGCTATGGAGTTTTCCATCGCCAGAAATAAACAATATGGTTTCACATTTAATACGGAAATTCCTACAAAGCACGCTCTTGAGATTTGTGGTATACAGGAACACTCCCCATCCCTAAAAAAACTGAGCCAACAGCTCCACACAGTAAGGAGTATTATTAAGGTACTCAGGGTCGCCCGCACCATTGGCGATCTCAGGCTAGCTGATAGCATCCAGGATGAGGATATTGCAAAAGCTTTGTTGTTCCGTCCTGAAGAGCCTGTTTGCTGATAACATAAAGTAAGTTTTAAGCCTGGATGTGAAAATCAGCCGTACTCAAACATAGGATCTGGGCTAGTCGTAGCCATTCTAACATTCGGGAAGGCGAAGAATATCCTGCCTACTGATATAATAACCATACAAGCGCCGGGCAAGTCGTTCTAGGTTTTGATTTTGTTTCTTTCCTAACCACAGGATTGAGATCTTAACATTTAGCAATTGTGCAGCCTCAGCAAGCTTGCTCTGACGAACTTCGTCTATGACACCTTCATCCTTCGTAGCTAATAAGATATGACTATGGGGAAGAACATATGGTAAAAACCGAAGCTCATTGGTATCCTGAATCAAAATGTCGATACTGGGAATATGGAGCAATTCCCGTAAAATTTCAGTGAACTTTAACCAGCGTCCATCGCCCAGGGGTAAGTAATGATCTAGCGGTGGAGCCTCCTGAAGTGATTCCACTATAATTGAGAAACCAGGGGGTACACATTTTGGGAATGAACGCCCCAGGGATATATCTGAGAATGTTAGGGTTAAGGTCACTCCCAACATAAATGTCAGCAAGCTTCGCAATGGATCTCCTAGCCGGGATCTATACAATTGAGTTCACATTTTTCTACAGCACCTTTATCCGCTCCAGAGCTAACCTCCGTTAATAAGGGCATTTTTTCCCAAGGAACCAAAAGTCAGGTGAAAACAACAAATCTGGAACATAAGTGTAGGCCATAGAATGCAAGCTTTTTGCCATAAAAAAAACAGGCATTCTTCGTTATTTGCCTATTTGTTGACCGCAAAAAATGTTGTAGTGTCAACTACGTGAACATTATTGAGAGCCATAGCGCCAGCAATCGTTATCATAGTTACTTTTTCTGGGACATATGTTTTTTGCAATGGCTTATTTTTTGTGAGATTGGGCATTATAGCCAAAATGAGGACCCTTTTTGTGACACCCGATAACCTAGATAAACTACGTAAGCGCATCCGCGAAATTGATAGCAAAATCCTTGACCTTACCGCTGAAAGAATGAACATCTGCCGAGATATTGGAAGGCACAAAAGAGAACAAAAGCTTCCTGTCAAAGATTATATGGTTGAAAAGGTCATTCTTGAACGGGTACGAGAGCAAGCTGATACCCTTAATATCATACCGGAACTGGCTGAATCACTTATCAAGCAACTGATAAAATACTCTGTGATAGAGCAGGAAGACATTAAGTCTAGCTCCATGAGCCTGTCGCAGAATTCTGCAAACAAGAATGTATTTATCGTTGGAGGGGCTGGCAATATGGGGCGATGGATGACCCAATTCTTTGAGTCCCTTGGATATTCTGTACGTATTTTTGATGTGAAACCCTCAAACAATCTTGACTACGATAGAGAGCCCAACATGGAGCATGGCCTCCAGTGGGCTGATATTTTAGTGCTAGCTGTCCCCATGGAAAAGACCAATGACTTGCTTCTCGACATAGCGAAACAAGGGTATGATGGTGTCTTGATTGAAATCACATCATTAAAATCTCCCGTGATGACTGGACTTGAAGCTTGCTGGCAAGCAGGCATACACGCTACTGCTATCCATCCTATGTTTGGCCCTGATGTCAAAATACTTGCTGGGCACAATATTATCCTTTGTACCGATGAGCGCTGTCCTCTGGAAACTTTCCAGCAGGTGGAAAATATTTTTAAATTGACCTCGGCGAATATTATCCACCTCCCCCTACAGGACCACGACAAGTACATGAGCTATGTGTTGGGTTCGGCCCACCTAGTTAATTTGCTCTATGCTCAAGTATTAGAGCACAGCACTCTCCCTCTAGGCGAATTGGAAAACCTAGCCGGGACCACTTTCGCTAAGCAGATTGAAGTGACAAAAGATGTCGTCGCTGAAAATCAAAACTTATATTTTGATATTCAATTTTTAAACCAAAGAACACAGGATTTGCTTGAGGTGCTGGAAAATGTATTACAAGGAATAAAGATGCAGATACTTAATCGGCAAAGGGGTCAATTTAAGGATGCTATGGAAAAAGCCAAAAATTATTTTTTAAGCTGATTTATTGCTTCCTTGGGATAACCGCGTTTCAAGAAAACGCTGCACTTTATCCCAATACTTTGCTTTATTACCTAAAGCCCTGGTTGCAGTAAATTTTGCCTGCCAGGTATCTTGCTTGTGAGCAAGGATTTCTATATTGGTAATGCTAGCTGTTGAGTCACCTTCCCACACCCCCTGTAGCAGTTCATGATTTAGGTGTACTTGACTACCTTTAACCACAGGAAATTTTAGTTGCAGGATACCACCTGTTTCATCTAATCCTAACAACTTGGCTGAAGCCTGATAAGTCACGCTCAAGTTTGCAGTTTCGCCGTCAAAAGAATCTTTAGCTTTGCAGCCGGCATCTATCATCTCTACCAAAACACCCAAACCAAAAGGCTTCTGGATATAGCGAATTTGAGATGTTGAACGGGCACCCAAAGCATTGGTCCCAGCTATGACTATAGGTCTTTGGTTTTCGTTAAGTTTTGCTAGAGAATCCTTGAAACCTATTCCAGAAGCATCGTTACTTAATTCATCCAAATAAATACAATCGATGCTATCACCTTCTCGTGCTAGAATTGCTGCTGCCATCTGAATGGAATTGGCCTGAATAAGATCCATGCCATAGCCACCCAGGACCTCTTGAAATTGACTAAACATTTTACTATTAGGGTGAAAAAATAATACTTTTTTCATGACTTGTGTTGTTTCTTGACTAACCATCTTGATTTCAGGTAAATCATTAATCCAAAGCCTACCTTTGCCCCTGATGCGACTGAGCGGAAAAATATTATAAATTTCTTTTCCTTTGACTACATTACTACCCATTTTAAGCAGCGCAGGACTCCGATGGCCGTCATCGGGAAGGCAAACTAGTGATGCGTTACCATCAACTTCAGCTTCACTGAGATAAACAACTTGGTCTCCCACCTTACCCAATACTGTTGCTTTAACCGAAAGGATTAACTTATCTTCGATTCGATTATCTCTTGCTCTAACAAAATAAGGCGACAAATTACTATGAGCTGCCATGACTTCCTTCACTTTGCTAGCTATCATTTGTGCGTCTATTTTTCCCAGTAAGAAACCTGCAAATTTCCTCCCACGAAGCGGTGTCAATTGTTCCTTGGTTTTATTGGAAACTAAGACCAGCATGGGTGTGCCCTTAACGAGACGATGCTGCTGCAAGCGATCAAACAATGTTCCAGCTGTTCCGTCAGATAGTAAAGCATCGACGATGATTAAGTGAGGCAATTCCTGATCGATAATCTTTAACGCACCGTATATAGATTGAGCTGAAAATACATTATAGTTCATACGTTTGAGAACTGTAGAAATCACGACAGATTTTTCTCTTTTTTCAGCGACAACCACAACTGTATGGGGGGTTAGTCCTGCAACCACATCCATGTGCACTCCTAGCTAGCTGCTTTGGCTATTTTCAATTGAGACCTAACGGCAATTCTGATTTTATTCGCCTTTTCCAATACATCACCAAATTCTTTCTCACAACGATTTAAGTATTTTAAGGTCAACCGATATTCTTTTAAGCGATAACAGGCTAAAGCTGCATTGAGACTGATTTTGTATTTAAGCTCAGGTTTAACTATACGATGGGCTTTTTTATATAGAGCTAGTGCACTTTTCCCTTTCCCTTGTTGAGATAAGCGTATCCCCATCTCATTTAGCTTCGCCGCGAAAAAAGGTCCTACATCTTGTAATTGGTCCATTTGGATAAATGCTTCTTTTACCTTACCTTGTTTAAGCAAAAGTTGAACTTTTGTTTCAGCAATGCGGGGATGACTGGGATTGAGAGCCTCGGCCTCTAATAAGTATTTTTTTGCAGCAGTGGTATCCCCTTTTTCCATATATGCAGCTGCGAGATTTGCTTTTCTTTCCACACTTCTCTTATTGAGTTTTTCCAAGTCGTTAAAAATAGCTATCGCTTCATCAATGCGACCCATAACCAAAAGATTTTCACCAATACCTGATATTGAAGGCCTAAATAAACTATTGAGATTTTTTGATTTTCGAAACGCATCCACAGCCTCACTAAATCGCCCTACAGCCTGTAAGGCAGTACCTTGAGAGTATGCTGCCAAAAAATCATAATCGACCATCTGAGATAGTTTTTTTTTAGATTCTAGAATCTTAACCTGATCACCCGTAATCAAAGATCTACTAAGGTTGATCACATGACTCTCGGAACATTCTTGATCTGATAACAAAGCTTGCACTTCTTCACAAAATTTAAATGTATGTTCAACCCAGTTTTTTGACGTAAAAAAGTTTTCGATACCGTATTCATAGACTTGAGTCATAAAGAGCGGGGGAGGATCGTCACATACTATAGCTTGGAAACTTGCAATAGCACCAACATTACGTTTATAAAGGTCCAAAATATTGAATACTTCCCGATTTACTCCAGCTGCAAAAATAATCATAGCTGCAACATTTCCTGTTTCAAGCATCGGGTAGACATCTTGTTTGTTAGCGTAACTAATAGGAATGGAAAATTCACAATTTTTCGTTTGATCCTGCCAATTATCAGCCAAACCATTTTCATCGATATCAACAAGGAGACAAACCTGTTTCATATCATTGGGATCTCTATGCGATTCAACCGGTTGAAGTAATATCGGAACTTCTTCATATATATTTAGAAACCCCAAGCTTTATAAGCGATAAGTCGTATTGTTATTTTACCGGCTCAAGAATAAAATATCCAATATTTAGGATAAATTAAACTCACCGTAAAGCATGCTAGCTAAACTGTTTGGCATCGATTCCGAGTAAAGCCTAAGAAAGCGTCGGAGGGTAATTTTGACTAAAGTTCTTGTTGTGGAAGATAATGAGATGAATAGAGATATGCTCAAGCGACGTTTAAATCGTCGAGGGTATGAAATCGTAGTAGCTGAACATGGTAAAGAAGCTATAACAATCGCCACAAAAGAACTCCCTGATATTATTCTCATGGATATGCGAATGCCCATTATGGACGGTTGGACTGCTACTCAAAAAATAAAAGAGAATAAAGACATTAGTCATATTCCTATTATTGGGCTTAGTGCTAATGCTATGGAAGGCGATAGAGAAAAAGCTCTAGAGGCTGGCTGTAATGATTACAGCACAAAGCCGGTAAATTTCGAACACCTTATCAACACTATCACTCGATATTGTGGAAAAGTTGCCTAACCCGCATTAGTCTTAAGTATTTCCATGACTTCCTGTCGTCTTTCTGAGAGAATCACAGCCATCCGTTCTAAAGAGTCATTGATCTTTTGTAGGCGAGTAACCATTTGTTCTGATGACAGAGAAGCTGGATCTTTGCTAAGCTTTCGTAAAGTTAATTTGATATTGCCCTGGGCAATGGCAAGGGGGTTAGCCAGATCGTGAATAAATTGTCGTTCCTTTGTTGTCATAAATGGTTCCCCACAAGGTGTTTGTCTATACAAGCTGAAATGTCTCGAGGCATCCTAAAAAAAGTATTGATCATAATTATCCTGTATTCCTCAAAACAAGGCCTACTTAATGGGCAAAGCCAACCCCAACCCAACGTTCAGTATACCAATACCTTTCCCCTACCTTATATAGAATATCAGAGGTATGAGCGAATTAAAATTGGCGAAAATGCCCTATTATCGAGCTTACAAACAACCTATGATATAAATCTCCATCCTTATTTTTCACCCCGAGCTGGTAAGGAACCCATACGTCCGCAACGCAGAACATCTCCCGAAAATCCTGATAGCTCTTCATTAAAGCCTCAAAAAGTATCGTCAAACATACTGTTACGAGATTATAGTCTAGGTCTTGGATTTATACTCCTCGACTATTTTCCCCTTGAAATTACCAAGCGTTGGAACGATTTCATCAAAACTAAAATTTATTATGGTTTTGCTTTACCTTTTAAGGTTTCTGTTGAGTACTCTAGAGGCGTTCTTGCCAACGAAGGTAACGTCAGTATCGAGAACCCTGATCTGAATGTGGACTTTACTGGACAGTTTGGCCCTCAAGTCGGAGTTGATATCCAAATCCACCCCTTTGCGGGAAGTTTTTTTTTGGCTTTAGGCTATGGTTACAGGAAACTTACCTTAAAAGGACAGCTCACTTCATATCTGATTCTGACCTCATCCTCGGGCTCCATTAACACTAATTCTGAAATCGATATTCAGGCATCAGCTTGGGTAAAGCAACGCATAGCGAGAGTTTATGTAGGATGGCAGTGGCAGATTCTATCGGGGCTCGGATACCTTACTGTACCTTTGGGCTTCAGTTTTCCGGTAACGGGAAGCTCATCATTAACTATGAAAGCAAATTTAATCAATCCTAAGGCCACAACCCCTGTAGAAAATGTTATCTTAGAGAAAGCTGAGCGAGAGTTTGAAAGTGACCTGGAAGAACAAACCCGAAAAGATGTCCAAGCTGTTGAAATCCTTAGCACACCTATCATTGGAATCGTAGTCGGTATACATTTGACTTGAAACGACACTTGTAGTTTAAAGTACTATTATGTAGGATCGACACCTTAAGGAGAGATGGATGAAAGCTTTTCACTCGTTCTCAAATTCTCAAAGTACTTATCTACTTGGAATCAGTAGGAAAAAGTTTAGATCACCGTTTGGTGTCTTTCGTAACAACGAGTATATTAAAAAATTAAATTATTTATTGGCTCTAGAGTTAGGGGTCCTTGACCTTTACTCACGGTTGCAGGACTCACCCTGGCAAAGCCTATATGAGAGATGTCTTGACAACCATCGCGAAATTGCGGGGATGGTCAATAACTTAATTTTAAGCAACCATGGTATTCCCAATAAAGAAGCCACGACTTTAACCACTGAATTGTCCCTTCTTGCGACCCGACTGGGAAAACAACTGGGCCCTGTGCTCAGTGCAAAAGCATCTACCAAAATTTGCTTAACCATGGAACATTCCTTAAGAAAGCGTTACTGTGAACTGATCGAGATGGCACCTTTTAGCGATCGTAGCCAGTTGAACCAGATCTTGTTTATGACCAAGGCTAACTTGATATCTTTGCATCAGTTTCAACGCCATTAAACCTTTTGTATGGCTTAAAGGTTGTTGGATTAGTTGTTATTGGAGGTAGTGGGTATGGGACCGGCATCATGGCAAGGCTCTTGGTAGATATGATCTTCTTCAAATGGCGGAATAGCCGCTCCTCTTCCTGGATACCATCCCTGCACGTTTGCTTCAGCACCCAACAAGATGATTTGGGTTTTAGTAACCAATTGTTCTAGGATCTCTTGACGCTGGGCGGAGGGAAGCTGAAGAGAGTTTACTCCTGCATTAAACGCAACCTCGATCATCATTTCGGCTGCAAGGCGCGTGTCGATCATGGGTCGCTCATTCGCTTCGCATTCTTTTTGCAAGTCTTCAGCAAGCTCACAAATAAAACGTTCCAGCTCCTTTTTAATCTCGCGCTGATAGTCCCTTAGATGGGAGAATCTTTCACCAATTAATAACCTGAAGTGCTCTTCATTCTGCTCTAAATACTCGAGAAAAACCTCTAAGGAAGCCCGTACAGCACTACCACGAATTCTCACCCTATTGCGGGCATTTCTAATTAAATGTCTCAAGATTCCCGCAATCTCTTCCACCAACACCAACCCTAATTGATCCATATCTTTGAAATGTCTATAAAAAGAAGTGGGAGCAATCCCCGCCTCACGGGTAACCTCGCGGAGGCTCAGGCAAGCAAAACCCTGGGCACGACTTAATTTTAAAGCAGATTGAATGATTGTACGACGCGTTTTTTCTTTTCGTTCTGCCCGAATGCCCATAGCTTGTCCCCGTTGCTCTTCAATAGCTGTTTTGCCGGCAATTCTAACAGCTTTGTAGCATAAATAAAAAAGTTTTTGCGCATTTAGCGACATATACAAAACTATTTGGTTTTTAAGTGAAAGAATGAGATTTTTTTCATTATCTAGAAAACTATTTGGCTCGATAGCAAGATAATTTATGATACCCTGTATAAATCACTAAGCGTATTTAATTACAAAAAACATCCTGTGTATTATTAAGTATACCATAATAGCTATATGACTAAAATTTATACAGAAAGGCTAAAAGTATCTCTTTAAGACTCATTAACTATGCTAAATTAGCCGATAAGAAGCTGGGCATATTTACATCGGAGATACAGCATGAAATTAGAGACTAAGCTTCTCGTAGCTTTTATCACTGTAATTATGGGATTCTCTTGTTCGAAAAATGAAGAGGAAAATCGCACTAACGAGGAAGGTTCCTCGCAGGCAGCTGCCAATGACTCCGCTGAAAATGTTGTGATAGAAGATTCGAGTGAACTTCTTAAAGTTCATACCGAGGATTTAAATGCGTTAGGTACAACCGCTGGAGAACTGGCACTGACAGATATCCAAAGCAATGCCAAAAACCTAGCCACAATCTATGATTTTACCATTCAAAGCAAGCTCAACAAGGCCCTTTATGGTGAAGCCGTTTATGAGTGGAATAAGGCCGATCTTGACTATAAACGACTAGAGATTGCCTACAGCGAATCAGCCAACCCAGACTTGGCAGAACTCTGGACAAACTATCAGACCAGTCGCGCCACCATGCTTAAGCTTAAAAAACTATGGCAAGACTATCGCGACTAAGGTGCTTTAGTGTCTAAACTGAGGGCATGAATCGGACCTTTCAGCCATTCCCCCAAAGCCTTATAGATCATCTGGTGTTGCTCTATCATGTTGAGATCATTAAACTCTTCTGCAACAACTTCTAAGCGCCAGTGATCTCCACCACCTGTCAGGTCTAAGGCTTTAACGACGGCTGAAGGCATCGACTCTTTTATTCTATTTTCTATGTCTTGGGCTGTCAAATCTCTGTCCTTTTTGCTAATGTTCGACCTTCCAGGTATTTAAGGCTTTCTGCTGCGGAAATCAATCCCGAACCCCAAAGCCTCTCGGCAAAGGACGCGCTATGCCCATTCCCAAGGTCATCGTACTAGCTACCCATAATAGTAAGAAAATCAAAGAATTACAAGACATTATAGCTCATGACTGCCAAATCAAAGACCTGTCCAGCTTCCCTACCCAGTGGGAAGAAACCGGGCAAACTTTTGCTCAGAATGCTTTGATCAAAGCCGAAGCTGTAGCTAAAATGACTGATTTACCTATCCTGGCCGATGATTCCGGGTTGGAAGTCGCAGCCTTACAAGGAGCCCCAGGAGTTTACTCCAGTCGTTATGCAGGCGAAGACGGTAACGATCGGGCGAACAATCACAGACTATTAGATGAGCTTAGAGGACAGCAAAATCGTCAAGCTCGATTTGTGTGCTGCCTCTGTTACCTTGACGAAACACGGCAGGCACACTTTTTCGAAGGAAGCTGCGAAGGCCACATAGGGCACGAGGCTCAAGGCAAGCTCGGTTTTGGCTATGACCCCCTGTTCTACCCTAAAGGTAGTAATCGCAGCCTTGGCGAATATAGCGCTGCTGAAAAGAACCAGATGAGTCACCGACACCATGCTATAAAAGAGTGGCTAGCATTTATCAAAGATTAGAGTCAAAGGCTGTCTTCAAAAAAATCATACCAATGAAGGATATCAATGCTTCAACTGCTTAAGCGCATCTTGACTATAGTCGAAATAAACTTTGGTGGTCTTGATCGCACCAAAATCGGGATGACTTAGGGACAGCCGGATCTCTTCACGATACTTATCAGCTGCTAATAGAAATGACTGGAGTACCAGAACCGCCTTGTCAGCGTCACCAACCATGGCCAGGCATCGAGCATAAAGAAAGGAAGCCTTTCTAATAACCGATTCGTCGTTAGCCCAATAATCATTGCGCTCTGCAGCAGCAAACACCGGTTCCAACACAGGGTTTGCTAAATCACATTTACCCTGCATGCGATAAGCAAAGCCTAAAAAATAGTGCCCTCGTATATCAAGCTGTTTTCGCTTTCGTAGTTTTTCATACATTTCGGCAGCTGCTTGAAAGTTCTTCAGACTTAAATAATAGTTTGCCTTTTGAAAATCTTTGTTGGATTCAGCTTGCATCCTCTTGGTGTTACCAGCATTTCCCCCCGATTTCCCAATGACTTCCGCAGTTTTTATCACATAGGTGGACTCCAATAGGCAAGGAGCATCCCCACCACCCTCGCAGCAGGCTTCATCCATAAACGCCTTAAGTCTTTTATCTTTAATTTTATAGCAAGCACTGACCCCAGGAGGGATAAAAACTTTCAATGTTTCTCCATTGAGAGCGCCTTTTTCCGGGCTTAAACCACTACGAATAGCGTAGGATTTCACGACTAAACCCTCTACCACCAAACCGCGATAACTATCGAAGAAATTCTTGCGATCTTGCGGCGACAAATCGTTAATAAACTGGTATCTACTCTGGCCCAGAGGAAAGGTCTTTTCAGGATTCAAAAGTCCACATTGCATGACATCAAAAACCACCTGTCCCTGAACTAACGAGGCACAAATAGCTAAGGCAACTTGACTAAAAAGCAAGGTTGCGAATATGATTCCTCTTATCATTGCTAGGCCCTTTAAACCTGGATGTGAAAAATTGTTCCCACACGATGTTACTGCGACAACAAAAATCATACTGATTAACGGGAGTTAACTGTGGTGATTTTGTTTTACCTTGTGCCCATAAATTGCCTATTTGCAATCATATCGCACTTAGGCCTTTTAAGGTGCTTAGGGAAATACCCTATCCGAAATTTTCAAATCCCGGCTTAGATTGCAAACACCAAGGGGCTACCATAATCTCTGCTACTATTATAATAAACACTAGCTATAGTACAAAACTACAGCTTAAATAGCGCAAGGAGAGTTCATTGACAGTTCCATTCCATCGTTTTGGCCAAATAATACTTCAATATTTACAGTCACTTGGTGGATATTCCCTATTTTGCTCCGCAGGTATTATTCGTTGTTTTTACCCTCTGATGTCATTTAAGCTTCTGCTGCAGCAACTGGAGTTCGTGGGAAATAGGAGTTTCCTAATTATTGCCATGGCAGGACTTATGGTGGGGGGAATCTTTGGCTTTCAGTTGGCTGAGATTTTTCGCCTATTCGGTGCAGAATCCCTTATAGGTGCCTCTACCGGCTTTGCCCTTTCCCGGGAACTGGCTCCTATAGTAGGTTCTTTTCTTGTCACAGCCCGCGCGGGATCTGCCATGGCGGCTGAGTTGGCGACTATGAAGGTAAATGAACAAATCGACGCCATGAGGGTCATGACCGTGAATCCCCACTCCTACCTGGTGGCTCCACGAATCGCAGCTTCAGTGCTGATGATGCCAGTGCTTTGTATCGTCTTTGTCATTGCTGGTGTTGCAGCAGCATACATCGTCGGCTCAACATTCTATCGTATTGATACTGCTGATTTTTTTGCAAGACTACGCTGGATGATGGAATATAAAGATCTTTGGATGGGGATGCAAAAATCCGCTCTTTTTGGTTTTATATTCTCCAGCATTGGCTGCTACCAGGGGTTTAACACCACAGGAGGTGCAAAAGGTGTAGGGCAGGCTACCACCCGATCTGTGGTTATTTCGTATGTAGCCATTCTCGTTCTCGACTTCTTTATCACTTATATGCAATTCAAGGGTTTCAAACTATTTCTTTTTTAGGGTGTAACGTTTCCACTTTACATATTCTATGCTAAATCTGAAATTTTGGATTTTGAGGATCAACCATAAGATAGGCGAATATAAGGTATGTCATCAACATCTGCGGAATATAACTTCAAAGCAATCGAATCAAAGTGGCAAAAATATTGGCTTGATAACAAGACCTTTCAAACCACCCAAGACACCTCAAAGCCGAAGTACTACGCCCTTGGTATGTTTCCCTACCCTTCCGGCTCCGGCCTTCATGTAGGTCATCCTGAAGGATATACAGCAACCGACATTATGGCTCGCTACAAGCGCATGTCCGGCTATAATGTTCTCCACCCCATGGGATGGGATGCTTTTGGCCTCCCTGCAGAACAGCACGCTGTAAAAACAGGTACCCACCCTCGTGACACTACTAGAAAGAATGTTGATAATTTCCGCCGACAGATTCAATCTATCGGCCTTTCTTATGATTGGGATCGAGAAATCAATACCACCGATGCCCACTACTACAAGTGGACCCAATTGATTTTTCTCAAGCTATTTGAAAAAGGTCTCGCCTATCAATCATGGGAGCCAGTAAACTGGTGCCCGGATCTCGGTACTGTCCTTGCTAATGAGGAGGTCACTGATGGCAAGTCTGAAGTGGGGGATTTCCCTGTCATAAAAAAACCTATGAGACAATGGGTTCTGAAAATAACCGCCTATGCGGAGCGGTTGTTGGAAGATCTTGACGACTTGGATTGGCCAGACTCCATCAAAGAAATGCAACGCAACTGGATCGGAAAGAGTACGGGGGCTGAGGTAGCATTTAAAGTCAAAAACCATGATGACTCCGTCAAGGTTTTTACCACCCGACCAGATACGCTATTTGGTGCTACTTTTTTTGTTGTGGCTCCCGAACACCCCATCGTTGATAAGCTCACCAGCGAAGCCCAACGACAGGCGGTGAACAGTTATGTAGAAGCCGCAAAAAGTCGATCGGATCGCGACCGCATGGCTAGCACCGAAAAAACCGGGGTCTTTACAGGCGGATACGTCATCAACCCTGTTAATGGCTTAGAAATACCAGTTTATATAGCGGATTATGTACTGATTTCCTATGGACATGGTGCGATCATGGCCGTTCCAGCCCATGATGAAAGGGATCACGCTTTTGCTAAGAAGTTTTCCCTCCCCATCAAGAGGGTCTTAACAGGAGGTCCAGAAGATATTCAATCGGAAGCCCATGTTGGCGAAGGCGATCTCATCAACTCGGATTTCCTCAATGGCCTCAGTAAGGACGATGCCATAGAAAAAGCTTGCATCTGGCTAGAAGATCAAAACCTAGGTAAGCGCACTATTACTTATAAGCTACGGGACTGGCTCTTTTCCCGACAGCGTTACTGGGGGGAGCCCATGCCTCTTGTCCTTGATAACGAAGGCAAAGCCGTTGCCATAACCCCGGAAGAACTTCCTGTCCTACTTCCTAATATGGATGACTTCAAACCCACTGGTGATGGCGAGCCTCCTTTAGCCAAGGCCACCGACTGGCTCCATTATGAAAAGGATGGCAAAACTTACAAAAGAGAGACCAATACGATGCCGCAGTGGGCTGGATCCTGCTGGTACTACCTCCGCTATATCGACCCCTTAAACAATCAGCAGCCTTGGGACAAGGATCTTGAGAACTACTGGATGCCTGTAGATTTATATGTTGGTGGTGTCGAGCATGCTGTTCTACACCTTCTTTATGCAAGGTTCTGGCATAAAGTACTATACGATCTTGGCCTAGTTTCCACCAAGGAACCCTTCCAAAAGCTCGTCAATCAAGGCATGATTCTTGGGGAAAACGGCGAAAAAATGTCTAAGAGTCGCGGCAATGTCGTCAATCCCGATGACGTTATTGATGCCCACGGTGCTGATGCCTTTCGCCTTTATGAAATGTTTATGGGTCCCTTAGAAGCTACAAAACCTTGGAAAACAGACGGTCTTAGCGGCACAAGCCGGTTTTTGAAGCGTTTTTGGCGCTTGCTTATAAACGAATCTGGTACCGCCGCTCATACCGGTAACCAATGTTCCTCGCATTTTGAAAAAGTTGTGCACAAAACCATCAAAAAGGTCACAGAAGACACCAACAATATGCGTTTTAATACTGCTATCTCCACCCTTATGGAGACCGTGAACCAAGCTTATAAAGAATCTGCCATCAGTAAGGATTATGCCCTAGCATTGACCAAACTATTAAGCCCCTATGCCCCCCATATTGCAGAAGAGATCTGGCAGATTTATGGATATGCCGAGTCCATTACATATGCCTCTTGGCCATCCTTTGACGAGCAGTTGTGCATGGAAAATACTGTGACCTTATCTATTCAGGTAAACGGTAAATTAAGGGGAACTGTTAACGTCGCAAGCGACGCTCCCAAAAAAGACGTTCTAGACCTTGCTAAAAGAATCGAAACGGTATCTAAACATATCCAAGGCAAGACGATACGCAAGGAAATTTATGTCCCCGGGAAAATTATCAATTTTGTAGTTTCTTAGGAGAGTATTCCAGTTCCATCAACATTTCTGAGCTTTCCTCTATCGATAACTGCGATCCTTTTCTGTTAAAATATTTGGAAAGGGATCGCACATGCATAAAAAAATTTTTTTCGGTTGTATCTTTATACTTATTCTATGTTTAGGATTATCTGTATTTAAGTGGCGCTTAGAAACTAAAATGTCCTTTCTGCAAGCATACTTGACAGAGAAATACAACATTTCCTTCAATTTTGATGACTATACTTTATCCTGGAACAAACTGCGTTTTAAAAGAGTTCATATTAAAGGTCACCTTAATTTTTCTTCTGATTTTTTAGATATCAGCTTATCACTGTTTTCTACAAGACAATTTAAGGTATCCGCAACAGCAAACAATTGTGTCATTACCAAGATATTACAACAAACTCATAAAGATTCTTCAGATAAATTCTTGATACAGTCGCTCTCTCATAGAGGCAAAGACCTGACACTTGGAATATTTTCAAACATTCACCTATCTCACTGTCAACTCGGCATTCTAAATTCCCAAGGACAGCAAATTTTTTCAGCAGCATTAAAAAACTTGGGTATCAACCTCCAGAACAAATCCTTAACATTTCAGACAGAAGCCATCAAATATAAAGACATTTCGATTCTAAAAAATATCTCGGGAGATGTAATCCTTAATTTAAACGAACAAGTTTTTCCATTTCTCATAACTAGCACAAATAACAAAGGGCAGCACTGGCAGGCTAAAGGTAAGTACAACCATAATATTAAAGAACTTGAGCTGTATTTCAAAAATTCTGGAATTCAAAAGGAATGGCTAAACATTCTCGGGCAAAGGATCAACCTTTCACCTGATATCAATTACGCTATGCGACTTGTTATGAATTATAATCATAGCAAAATATTTTTTAAATATTTTGCTGCTACTACAAACCTACAGTTTTCTCATGAAAAAATAGCAGAAAAGCCCTTGGGACCTCTTCCCGTTAAATTAAAAATCAAAGGAGAATTTTGGCCGGAATCCGGTCGTCTCAAAGTCAATTCAGGTGAAGTTAAGCTACTGTCAAAAAACAATCGTTCCATCTCCCTAAGCCTACTCTTTGCTATGGATAATCGCAATATTTTACTGAATAAGTCTTTGTGGAGAACTCGTATCTACCTACCGATTTCTCCATGCAATCGGGTCAAGAAAATCCTTCCTGACCCCATGTTAAATCAAATCAAACACTTTCAGATTGGTGGTAATGTGTCCCTAGATATGTTATTGCATTTCAATTTTAAAGCCCTACAAAATTTTGAGGTTAAAAAATTTGTCGCACACTTTTCCTGCGCATTGAGCACTGACAGTAAATTATTTTCATCCCAGTTATTCAAAAAAAGAGTATTTCTAAAGGAATTTGACCGATACTTACCGACCCCTCAGCTTTACAGCTTATTCAGCAAGTATTACACTCACAAAGTAACTCCATACCTCAGCAAGGCTATAATAGCCAATGAAGATAACCAATTCCATCAACATTCAGGTGTTGATGGAAAAGCTTTAATTGCAGCATTACGAACAAACCTTGAACATAAAAAGTTCATTGTTGGAGCTTCCACGATTACTATGCAATTAGTTAAAAATCTTTACTTTTCACCCCAAAAAACCCTATCACGAAAATTTCAAGAGATTCTAATAAGTCGCTATTTGGAGTCTATACTGACCAAAGAAGAGATTTTAAATGCTTATATGAATATCGTCGAGTTCGGACCTAATATATATGGAGTCGGCAAAGCAGCAAAATTTTTTTTCAACAAATCTGCCAGGGATCTATCGATTAGGGAGTCCACATATTTAGCAACAATTCTGCCTAATCCAAGCAATGCTTTTACCAATTATTGCCGGGGCTATTTAGATCGTGAGAGTAAAAAATCTATTGAGAAAAGTTTATCAAGACAACGATCCTTAGGCTATTTAACAACAAATCAGTGGCAACAATCACTTCAGGAACAAATTATATTTTCAAGATCTTTGCCGTTAACCCAGCAATGCCTGATAACTATGAGTCGCAAGCTAAACCTTGGGAAGATTCAATTTTTTTAGGTATAGCATCATCCCAGGGTTCAAAAGCTCTTATAGCTCCCACCCGATACCCTAAAGCCTTCAGTACTAAATTGGTGGTATCAAGTTGAACAGTTTTCTTGTTTTTTTCAAGCTGATACACAAAGTTCAAGCCTACCCCTGAAAGCTCAGCCAACTCCTTTTGAGTTAACCCTCTACGCTTACGCTCAATACGAACAAAACTACCAATATCCATGATTCGTCCCTATGATGCAAAATACAACAAACTTGTAGAAGGGTATTATCGCAAATTTCTTGTCGTTTTTCATCGCATCAAATTGCAAATCTCTCTAGCTCTGATGCAGCATCGTACAGATCGTATTTACCTTTTTCATTTTTTTTAATTTTCGCAAGAGCTATTTTTATATCATGGGTAAAAAACAGATGCCAATGATCGTCCATACGCTCATAGAGAGCTTTCTTCTCATCTATAAGTTTTTCTGGAAATCTATCATAACCCATAGTAATCGGTAAATGGACCCATGGAGCCCCAGGAACCAAGTCACCACAAAAAACAACTTTTTCAGTTTCGCCCCTGATTACAGTATGAACTTGACCGGGAGTATGGCCATTTGAGGTAAAAAACTCTAAAAAATCTAACTCAGCTAGGGTTTGCCCCTCCTCCAGAATACGTAACTTGTCACCACGTTCAGCAAGCTGCCGATTCAAACTTGGTATAAAAGATGCCCTATCGCGAAAATGAGGTAGCAGAGCCCGTTCCCAAGCCTGTCTTCCTACCACAATCGTGGCGTTATCGAAGATGATCCGCTCGTTACCCTCCGCTATTTCTTGGTAGCTAGGAAGCAAACCTCCGGCATGGTCAAAGTGCAAATGTGACATGATTATGTAATCAATGTCACGGGGAGCAACACCTAACTGCCCTAAATTATTTAATAAGACGTGCTCTTGTTCCACCACCCCATAGCGAGCAGCTAGCTCAGGGGGTAAATAATTGCCGATCCCTGCCTCACAAAGAACCTTCGTATCTTCGGTTTCAATTAAAAGAGCACGACAAGCCAAAGGTATACGGCCTTTCTCGTCAACATCTGTCCAACGTTGCCAGAGCGCCCTAGGAGCATTGCCGAACATAGACCCCCCATCCAGCATCTGTGAATTTCCATTTACTGCGCTAATTTTAATAGATTTTCTGCCAGTCACTTCAACCTCCAACATATTAGTAATAAATTAACAAAACTGTTAAATAGATCCTCAATTAAATATCAAATATACTTGACGAGTTTATAAAAAAATATTTAGTTCTACACTGCCTAAAGATTAGTCTTATCCAGGAAACACACATATTTCATGACTCAAGAAGGTCTATATCTTCAGTTATTCACAAAGCTTGTGGATAACTTATAAGCTAGCATAACTTGCAGTACTCACACCACTCTACGTTTAATAGCCTTTTTACATTATAGTCACCAGTCAAGTCGCTACGCTTAAGTGTCTGAATTTATATGTCAAAAAGAATAGTTAATTGCCGCAGCCCTTTTGCAATGTCATCATGTATATATCGCACTTCCTAAAGCTTTAATTATCTGCTGCCGAACAGACGTTTTAGAAAGGTTCCTGAACTCTTACTTTCTATGAGAGCGTAAGCATGCATAAAGTATTAGAATTTTTACAGGCTTTCGGCCTTGTTGCCCTTTTGATTTTTGAGTCAAGCGCTCTCGCAGGAAGCCAGAGAATTTTACTCCACTCCTACGGAGGCCATAACTCCCTGGAGCTGAGCAATAGCTTCTCCTCGACACGCGCCCTTCCCGGCTTAGAAAACAGCGTGGAGTCCTTATTTAGAAAGCTCGATAGCCGCATTGAGATAAAGGGGTCCCAACCATCCCCCCTCAGCCTCCTGAAGCAGAACATTAGGACTAATGAGTATAAGTTCAATATTGATGGCTTTCCCCTTTGTCAGTTCCAGATTAAAGCCCATGAATCAATTAATGGTGCCGTAACCATTATCGGTGATATGCCTGACATTACTGTGGACAAACATTTTTCAATTCACGATTGGCCCTTATCGGGTGATGTATTTGCTTTGGTGCAAGATACGCGCTATGACCATGATATTATTGAGCCACTACGTCTTCAGAGCAAAAATGCCTGTCTTTGGGTTGATGAAAGGTCACAGCTAATGCCCGTGTGGGAACTCCATGTTTCGACCGGAAAACTCAATTATATTGCTATAGCAGACCAGCATGATATTTACAGCTTTCAGAATGGATTTTTCCATGTCGACGGCACTTCGCGTATTTACCCCCAAAATCCAACAGATGAGGCCTTGGAAGACTTTACAATCCGTAACCTTCAACCATCCAATGATGGAACAGTTTTGGTAGAAAATGACAAGTTTATAACGCTGCTTGATACAGATGTTTACAGCTACTACCAGGCAGAACAGGTTGAAAATTCCTCAGCCCCTTACCTATTTGCACCGGCAATCAGTGAAGATTCTTTTGCCGAAGTTTCACTTTTTACCAATGCTAACCGCGCTTTGGATTGGTTTGAATCCCACGGCTATGTAAACTTTGGTGATAAAGCGATTAGAATTGTGGTTCATGCCGAATTTCCTGGTGGCGACACCAATAATGCTCTCTACCAACCCGGCTCCGATTTTCCCACAATTTTTGTTGGTAACGGTGATGGTCAGGTCTTACAAAACCTAGCTCTCGATTATGATGTTGTAGCCCATGAATTTGGCCACCATGTGGTTTACCATACTATCAAAAACATTCAGCAAGAGTCGTTAGTTCTCCATGAAGGGCTCGCTGACTTCTTTACCTTCGCCAAAACAGGCAACGCCTGCCTTGGGGAGAGTATATGTCCATCTTCAAGCAATATCTGTGCAGTGCCAAACCGTTGCCTTAGGACCGCTGATAACGACTATACCTATGATGACCCGAACCTTCCCCCAGAAGCCCATTTACAGAGTCAATTTATATCTGGTATGCTTTGGGATTTGATTCATGTCGATGGTATTGATAGCAGCATCCTTGTAGAAATGTTGATTAAAGCTATCGATCTTTTTGTAACGGATAGTGGTTATCAGCATTTAGTTCTAGCTCTTCTCATGGTAGACGAGGCTGACTTTCAAGGTACCCATTGTCAAACCATTTACAACAGGGCTTTAGAAAGGGGATTGAAAGAAAAAATCTCAGCCTTCGATTGTTCACAAATTTCTGCTCTCGTTGAGTCATCCGGAGGTCTTTCCAGCGTTTCCGGTGAAGAACAAGTTTCCTCTGTCACTCAGGGAGGTTCCACGAGTAGTCGATCTTCATCAACCTGGTGTGGAGCTATCGGCATTGATCCTAATAATTCTGTTTCAATTTTTATTCTACTGACTTTACCACTGTTGGTAAGTCTGAGAAGGTGGTTCTAGGTTCCTAATGAAATTTTTTTGGTTCATGTGCTTACTCGTTTCAGCCCTAATGGGGACTGTTTATAATACTTCTGCTTATAGTTCAGGCAGAAGTATTCAGTTTACAATTGCAGTTTTTTGGGAGGGTGAGGTTCTAAAGCAATACAACTTTGATGCTCTCAAGAAAATCAAAAACAGCCATCCTGAAATTTCTTTTATACACTTTATTAGTCCCACCTATTTCTTAGGCACAGCTAAAGAAATTAAAGATAATCGGCAGTACTTTCTTGATATTTTGAGTCCACAAAAAGACCAAGTGGGCATTTACTTGGGTTCTTGGCAGCAGATCACCAAAGCATCTGAAGTATTTCATCGTATATCTCCATCCTTTTGGGGCGATAGCTCCGTCCCATGCGGGGAGGAATGCGGCCTTTCAGTACCATTGAATGTTTATGGCTACCAAGATCTGGATCGTATGATTCAAGTTAGCCAAGAGGCTCTTGATAAGTCAGGATTACCGATTAATGCAGAACTTTTTGCTATTGCAGGATGGGTTCACTCCCAGGATATCATGAACATTGCCCATCAATATCAATATAGAATCAACTTTTCTCCCATACCACCCTCTCGGATTATAGACAGTCTGGAAGACTTTCCGATTTTTAAATGGGCAAAAAGTAATTGGAGTCAGTTTGAAAGTATCAATGCTCCGCGCTCTATAACCACCAGATCAGGGCATAACCTGATCCTGATTGGACAAAATTTAGGTGTGGCAGATTATAGTACACCACAAGAGTCTCTGAATTTTTTCAATAAAATACTCCAAGCTTCTCGAGAACGCTTAGACATAGCTGTGATGAGCATCAATGGCCGCACCGCAGCAACCTTTGAACCTCGCATCCAAGAGAGCTTAGTACTCATTTTTAATCTTGCAACAAAGCACAAGGTAACTTTGACATTCGATTGGAATTCCTATAGGGATAACCTTAACAAAAAGAATTAAGGTAGCCTTATGTACGTAGATGTTCATACACACTTAACCCACAGCCAGTTTTCCCATGATTTAGATCAAGTTGTAGCTCGCGCTAGCCAAGCAAATGTCATGATGGTTGTAAATGGCTTAGAGCCCATTTCCAATCGTCGTATCCTGGAAATGAGCCAAAACTCTAAAAACATACTAGCAGCACTTGGTATCTATCCTATTGACGCCATTAATCATCTCGTAGGGGAATTGGATTTACCCTTTCCCGTGGCAAAATTTTCGGTTGCTGACGAAATCACTTTTATCAGGCAACAGGCTGCAAGTGGAAACATAGCGGCAATAGGGGAATGCGGATTAGATGCTCATTGGGTTAGTCAATCAACATATAAAGATCAAGAGCAAGTCTTTGAATCCCTGATGGAAATTGCTGATGAATTTAAGCTTCCTCTGATTATTCATACCCGCAAACTTGAAAAGAGAGCCATTGAAATACTAGCTCATCATCGTGCCGAGAAAGTTAACTTTCATTGTTTTTGCGGTAAGACAAAGCTAGCGATCCAAGCCGCAGAGCACTACGATTGGTACTTTTCAATCCCAGCCAATGCTCGAAAAAGTCAGTCTTTCACCAAGCTTCTTAAAGAGCTTCCCTCGGAAAGAATCCTGACAGAAACTGATGCACCATACTTAGGACCTGAACGTGGAATAAGAAACGAACCTATCAACGTCATAGGTACAGTGGAATATCTAGCAGAACTTCGTCAATGGCCCCAAAAGCAAGCTCAGGAGCAAATATGGAGCAACTTTCAAAGGCTTTTCAACTGCTAATTGCTACAGCCAAATCATGACACCGATGCCAAATCCATCGAATTTTACATCAAGGGAGTCTATACCTGAATCTCCTGTATTTCGCGTATACCTCGTAAGATTTTTCTCTAGCTTGCCAAAGATAGATATCGTCGAGCTTAGAAAATAATTCAACCCCATGTAATGCTTATAACCAGAACCGAGAAAAGATGAACTTTTATCGTAGTTTTGATAAGCCAGCGAGGCTCCAAGCAGCGAAGTTCCAAAAAATATATTACCTAAGGGTGAACTAAAAGAAAGAGATATTGAGGCAGCAATTTCAGAACCATTTAGATGTTCCAGTGATGTCGCCTTCGAACGCAAATTTAATAAGGTATGACTCAAAGATAGCTGAGTGAAGCGGAAAAGTTCCAATCCGATACCGTTGCGAATCCCATAGCCCCTCCAGTCTTGGCTATTAGAATCTATAGTTTCTGGGTTACCACTTTTAGAAATTTTCCCAATCATACCCGTAATAGACTGATCGATGAATATGGTTTTTCCATACAGCGATCTATTTTGACTTATATCGTAGTGATCTTGTGCGAATAAAGCTGGGCTCATCAGCATAGCAATCACCATAAGACTAAATCTAATCATAACAGCGCCCTTCCATTTTCGACTTTCTATAAAATAAGAATCTGCAATGAAAAGAGCAAAGACTATGCCAAAACGATTTTAATTATAAATTGTAGTTTGAGGGGGTTAAGTAAAACTGAGTGTCTAAGCACTTGACGGACAGCTACTAACAGCTCACTCCCTTTAAAAATCCTTCCTTGGCGGACATTACGTGGTTTTTTGTAAAATTTACAGCATGCTGCATAATTTCTACTTCCCAGGTATCCCCCTTGGCACAACGTCCCAATTCTTCTAACCATGCAATAAGATCAGCTAAATAGGTTTGGCGATTGTCGCTCATGGAGTGATCGTAAAAATGATTGAGCTTTTCGACCCAGCTATTAGGCGTGGCGTCGGCAAGATTCACGAGGTTATTTAAGCGGATGGTGGCTTCTTTTTCTTCCCATCCCCCCGCAATACGGAAAGGATACTGATCTTTGTCTGATTTATGCAGCCACAGACGAATATTATCACTGAGATCAACTACAGTGAAATCGGACGGCAAAGCCCCATGAAACCCATCGGGCCGTTTCCAGACAAGATGCATTCAGTTCTCCTTTTCATTTTAACCCAAAGCCAGCGCCCTTAACATAACAACGTAACTTTCAACAAGCAATCAAAGATATCAATATAGTCACTTAGGCACCTTTACCCGTACCAAAACTATCGCCATGATATCGTTTAATAAACTCTTGCAGCACTTTTCTTTGATCTGGTGTGAACTCATCAAATTGAACTCCCATGCCTGCCGCCATGTTTTTTTCTGGCACAAGCTCCTGAACCCAAATCACTTTACCAGTGGCTTTCAAGGTTTCTTTGCTATCGGGAATGGTAAAGGTTAGAGTAACACTTTCTCCCATTGGTAATGGTTTTTGGGTTTCTATAAAAACTCCGCCAGCGCCTAGGTCACGGCAAAAATCAAATAAATAATGTCCATTTTGAGATTTGTAGTCTACAAGCAACTGCACAGGAATGCGTTGGCTTTTGCGATCATCAATAGACTCATTGTTTACGCTCATATTCTGACCCTCCGGGGATTACTAATTACTTGATCCATCTAACAACAGTTTCACATACTTATTGTGTTCCTTCAAAGTTTTTGAAAAGTGATGTCTATTAGACCCAGCAATTAAAACATAGTAGTAGTAGCCTTCTTGTGTAGGCTCTAATACAGCTTTTAGAGATGCTCGGGATACTGCGCCGATAGGTCCTGGAGGCAAGCCCTTGAATACTCTAGTATTGTAGGGGTTCATGCGGTCCTTAAGGTGCTTCCATTTAATATCTCCTTGATAATCCTTGATCCCATAAATCAATGCCGCATCAATAGCCAAAGGTTCTTTGTTTTTCAAACGGTTCCAGATCACTTCTGCAACTTTAGGACGTTCATCATCATGAAGAGTCTCCAACTCAATCATTGATGCAAAGGTCACCGCTTCCGTCAAAGTCAGGCCCCGCTCCTCAATGGCCCCAAGATAATTTTCCGGCAAGTTTTCCCAGAAGGTGGCAACCATTTTTCTCAAAACCGTCCTTGGTTTTTCCCTTTTCGGAAAAGAGTAGGTTGCTGGATACAGATACCCTTCTAAGCCTTTGGCTTTTATATTGAGTTCTTTCAGAAAGCTCGGGTCGTGTGCCAAGCTCCACACCTCTTGAAATTCTCCCACTCCATTAGCCACGAGCCTTTTTACGGTTTGCCTTAAGGTAAACCCCTCAGGAATGACAAATTGCAGCGCCATGGGTATAAAGACGTGACCCATAACCATTTTTTTCTGAATCAGTGCCGGGGTAATTTTTCCAGAAAAGCGATATTGTCCTGCCTGAAAGCGGTCGTAGGTTTTGTTAAATCGTACCCAAAGTTTAAAAGTAATGGCACTATCAATAAGCTGAGACGACTCCAACGCTCCCGCTAACTCATTAAGTTTCGTGCCTGCTGGAAAGTAAATATCCACAGCTTTAGGGATATCAGTGGCTTTTTCCGACCAAGAAGACATGTAGAAATATAACGCGGTTAAGGCCGTAATACCTAAAATGGTGCCGCTAATGCCATAAAAATACAGTCTATGCAGCAAAGTAATCCTCCACCAATGGTGCTTCCAATAGAATAACATAAAGGTATAGCTAAATAAGCTGTTGGTGATAAGTAAAGATTTATCTTGATTCTTCCTTCCATTAGTTTATAATGGCGTGTTTTTGATCCTCCGGACTATCCTGAGACTAAAAAGAAAAGCCATGAAAATAGAAAATACGGTTTTATTTCAAAAACTTACAAGAAGCATGCAGCAGCGCATCATGGCTGCCAGCAAGCAACTATGCCCTAGAATATCCTATAAGTTTAGTAATTTGGATCTGTTTGTGGAAGCCTTAACCCACAGTTCAGCTGCACAGGAATTATTTAGGAAAAGGAAGTGCCAGATCCCCTGGAATGAACGGTTAGAGTTTTTAGGAGACTCTATTTTAAGCCTAGTCTTAAGTACTTACCTACTGAATCGTCCCGATTGTTTTGAGGAAGGCAGCCTTTCTAAAATCCGAGCTGCCCTAGTTAACGAAGCCTCTCTAGCGCGCCTTGCTTCACGCATTGATTTAGGACAATATCTCTTACTGAGTGTAGGAGAAGATCGCAGTGGTGGCCGAACCAAACACTCTGTCCTGGCAGATGGCCTTGAGGCTCTTCTGGGAGCTATTTACCTAGACTCTGGTTATGAAGCCGCCCAGACTGTGATATTAGGTCTATACCAAGATATCCTGGTCCAACCTTTAACAGAACTAGTTCAAGAAGACTATAAATCAAGATTACAGGAACTCACTCAGGGCTCTTTCAAGGATGTTCCAAACTACGAAGTGATCGATCAGACGGGACCGGATCACAACTTATTTTTTTCAGTAGCAGTGAAATTTAAAGGCCTTTCATTGGCAGTAGGTAAAGGGTCCAACAAAAAGAAAGCGTCACAAGAGGCGGCTCGGGCAGCGCTTCTCCGCTTAAAAAAAGAACCACAATTATTAGCCCAAAGAACAGAACAATTTCATGAATTAACCCAAGGAATATCTTAAAGCCACAGCTCCCCTGTAACTTTAAGTTATTCCTTATTCCTAAAAGGTAGAATCAAGATGGACTCAGGACTGATCGCCATTGTCGGACGTCCCAACGTAGGCAAGTCAACCTTATTTAATCGTTTAACCAAATCCAATAGCGCCCTCATTCACGATCGCCCTGGGGTCACAAGAGATCGCTTGTATGGTCTAGTGCAGTCTGTGAATGATGATTCCATGGGCTACACTATTATTGATACTGGCGGCTTTGAAACAAAAGATCTTTATTACCAACCATTTTCCCAAAATATTGTCTGGGATCAGACTGAGCTGGCCATACAAGAGGCCGACCTAGTTCTGATGGTATTTGACGGTAAAGCTGGGTTACACCCCCACGATAGAGAGTTAGTTCAATATTTGAAAAAAATTGAAAAAAATGTGGTTTATGCTGTCAATAAAATCGATGGCATAGAACAAGAAGCTGCCATGTGGGAGTTCTTCGAGCTAGGGGTAGACAAGATCCATACCTGTAGTGCAGCACACAACCGCGGGGTTTGGGACTTAGCAGACCACCTTGAAGATTCCCTGCAAGAGATCAGTGGAATTAAAATCACCTCCCCTGGCGACCATGACGAGGCGACGAAGATCGCTCTCATTGGCCGCCCCAATGCCGGCAAGTCTTCCATTCTTAATCGTCTTTGTGGCGCAAACCGCTCTCTTGTTAGCGATGTAGCAGGAACGACCCGTGATACCATCGATACACCGATTGTATATAACAAAAACCCCTATATCCTCCTCGACACAGCAGGAATCCGGCGACGCAAAAAAATCTTCGACAAAATAGAAGGACTCAGTGTCATCCGTAGCCTCAAAGCTATTGAACAAGCAGACATCGTCGTTTTAGTCATCACAGCTAACGAAGGTATTTCAGATCAAGATGCAAGGCTAGCATCTCTAGCCGCTGAAAAGTTTAAACCCATTCTTATTGTCGTCAATAAGTGGGACCTTGTTCCCGATAAAGATTCTAAATCAGCCCGCGAGTTTGAGCTTGATGTAAGGGATAAGCTCAAAAACATCGCTTATTTCCCTATTTTATTCACCTCTTGCCTACACAATAAACGCGTTCACAATATTATGCAGCAAGTGGAAACACTTGCCAAAAATTATAGCTTACGTGTACCAACTGCCCGCCTTAATGAAGTCCTGGAGCGCGCTGTTCACGAACATACCCCCGCTCTTGTTCGCAAGCTGAACAAGAGGATCAAGTTTTATTACGCCACACAAGTCAGAACCATGCCCCCTACTATTGTTATCAAATGTAACGTAGCCGGTGAGATCCAGGAATCCTACAAACGCTACCTAGCTAATCGATTTAGAAACGATCTGGCATTTGGTAATGTCCCTCTCAGGATTCTTTACCGTGGAAAAAGTGAAGAAAAGGCTAATAAAGTGCTAAAGTCTAGTCATGGCAGGTCCCATGTGAATTAACAATCAGAGGTTTTAGACGGTTTTCCAAAGCCAGCCATTGTCTTTGTTGGTTTACTGTTAAGGAGCTTTTTTGCAGTATTTCCTTGAATAGCATTTGTCGTCGCAAAAAGTGAGCTGAACGAATCTGCAGTGCCCCATGTACACGCTTGAGATTTTTGTCTAAAAAGCTACGAGGACCACCGAGAAGAGAAATACTAAACTCGATCTGCTTAGTAATAAGTTGCTCTTTATCAATTCTAAAAAAGAAATGTCCAATGAGAGGGTCCAAAAAGGCTTGATCATAAAACCTGCTTATGACATCAGCCACAACTTCCTCTCCGATTTGTTCAAATAGGCTCATATTTGCCTCCCTGTATGATAATTAACCATACTCCTGGGAAGATGGCTATGGGATTATTATTATGGCTTTGACCTAGCAACGTCTACGGCTTTATTAAGCCCCAAGGGAGGACTTAAGGTTAAATCTGCAATAGCATAACCATTTTTATTTTTAAAGCGGACTTCATTCTTACCCATGAAATTATAAACAAACTTACTACCTTCCAGTAAACCTGATAATTTGATTGACCCAATAAATTCTTCAAGTTCGCGCCGACTGCCATAACGCTTATAAAGCTTGATTTCATATGAAAGCTGCCTTGTAGTTTTATTCCAAAATACTGGTACAGTTTCTAAGTGCCACTGACTGATATAGAAATGACTACTTTTCGAGATTTGTGTACGAATATTGCGCAGTATGGCCTTTGCCTTCATGAACCGAATCTGGTTGACTCCGTAAGGGTCTTTAACGATTACTTTTTGGTAAGGAATAATTTTGACTCCCAACCTGACGCGAGCTTCTTTTTGGGGTTTTTTAGGTAACCTAACCATAGTATCCCCAAGATCAAAAGTAGTAGCCAAAGAACTTTGAGTCAAAGAAAAAAATAGGAGTAAAAATACCTTAATATTCATAACTTTTATTCCTTTGATGTTTGAATAACAATCGATCTGGTAAGAGGCTTGTCGTTTCATGTATTATTATAGCATCAAATTAATCATTAGATAAAAACGATGACTCATTTGTTAAAGTACATATTATTAATTTGCCCAATTTTCTGGTTAGCACTCATACCAGTTAAACTTGATATTGGTTGGTCAACGGCATCAACATTAGAAAAATTAAAATTAATGCAACTCGCTATTGATAAATTTCACAACCAATACCACCGCCTTCCAGAAAGCTCCTCTGAAATTCGTTCCTATATTTTAGCCCAAGGCATTGCCTTTACACCTTACGATTTTTTTGGCATGCGTATCCAGTATATGTCACTGTCAAACGACGAATACTTTGTTAAGTCGTTTGGACCCGATCAGATGATTAATCATCCTGGTGGGGAAAAGGATTTAACCATTGTAAAAATGAAAGCACAAAAAAGGATCCCAGCTTCTCAAGACATCAAAACCAATCATTTCATGAAGCTATTTCCAGCACCACTACTTGTTGGTAATCGTCCTCGTAACAAAAATTATTTTGCACGGATCATTACTGAAAATGTCAATCATAGCCGCAGACTCATTGTCAGGGGATTGACCGATAATAATTTTATCATTACTTCTTTTCATGATGGTGTAGAGGAGTTTTTATGGCTGGAAGACGGACATACGATTGTTTTTACCGCAAATGGATCACCCCGTTACCAAGACGGTATATATCTCTGGAATATCACTAATAATAGCACCGTTAATATACTGTCA
>JBNKNM010000030.1:0-39791 GCA_050293845.1 Pseudobacteriovorax sp.
CTATTATACAATAATCGTAAGGTTTGAGTGGGATTGGCAAGGTGGTGCAGGACACCATAGCAATCGATATGGTCATAAGTCTCTAGGTTATCAAATAAAAAGCCATCCAAATCTTTCTGAGTAAGCTGAATAGACTTGGGCTCCCAGAGGAGACGTAGCTTAGCTCTACGAATGCTTGTTTGGGAAATATCGACGGCTTCCATGTTATTTTGCTTAGGTTCAATTTTTCTCAAAATGTAAGGCTGGGTTTCGCCGCAGCCAGCTATCAGAACCTGAGGTGTGCTTGTATGGGAGATTGAGGCATGGCTTCCCAATTGAGCGGCAAAGTGTGCGGAACCTTGGTAGGCTTCCTGCCAGCGGAGAGGAGCCCATAGGGGGTAGGCTGGGTAGGGGTAATCCTCATACATATTCCGCACTTTGTTATGAATAAACTCAATAGTTGAATCCATAATCTCCCTTTTAAGGTGAAACCCTTGTCATATATTTTGCTTTTTGTGTATCGGTTACCATTATAGTAGCAGGTTTATTCGGAGAACGAGAAGAGTTCATCGTAAAAGGACCGACTAAACTAGGAAGTTTGCGGGCTCGGGTTAAAAATTTCTGCATAGGCGCAGTACGATTTGATTGCACTTTCTTGTAAGTAAACATCGCTAAGTTAAGAGCTTCGTAGCCAGCAAATGCTAAGGTGCTGGGTGATTTCCCGTATCGTTCTTGATAAGCTAGGATAAATTTTTTCATAGCTGGATGAGGGTCCTGTAATGTATAGGGTGAGAAAAAATAGTGGCCTGTGAGAAGGCTGCCAAAGGCTTCCTTTAGATTAGCAGTGTCCCAGCCATCACCCCCTAAGAAGGTAGCTTTTATCTTTTGGCTTTTAAAAGCGTTAATAATTTCACTGGCGTCGAAATAAAAGCCAGGTATGAAAATCAATTTACCTTTATAGGGTCTAAGATCTCTTTTTGCAATTTGGCTCACTTCATTATAAGTTACTGTCTCCACACTGCCCCCAGACTTTTTAAATGTATAAGCAAAGGTTTGAGAAAGACTCTCTGCATAAGGGCTTTCTGATTCTTTGATAATGATAGCCTGTGTTTTTTTGAGCTTTTGTGCTGCAAATTTGCCCAAGGCCTCACCTTGCTGAAGTTCATTCAACGAAACGGAGAATACATTTTTTCCTTTTGCCATGATGTTAGGGTCTGTGCCTATCGGTAAGATAAGTACTCTATTTTTACGGCTAGCGACATCAGCAATGGCATGGTTGATGTTGTTGGAAACGGAGCCAATGATCAAATGGATCTTTTTTTGGGATATGAGTCTTTCTGTGACCTGACCTGCTATAGAGCTGCGGCCTTGATCATCAACTTCTACTAGCTGAATTTTGTTAACTGAGGTAGGACTTGCTTTAACAGATTTATCATAGGCTATACTGATCCCCTTCATCAGCTCATCGCCCAGTGGCTTCATGGACCCGCTCATGGGCCTGACGATACCTATTTTAAGCCTGGCTTCAATCGACATTGATGGCGTTGTAAAGACGTAGCAAAACATGAAAAATAAAGTGAAACGAGACAGCATGGGAGCTCCTGATCGGCTTAGTTATTGTTTTTCTCGCATGGGTTACAGACAAGAGATCAGTTCTAA
The DNA here is from genome assembly GCA_050293845.1 of Pseudobacteriovorax sp. GTDB lineage: Bacteria > Bdellovibrionota_B > Oligoflexia > Oligoflexales > Oligoflexaceae > DT-89. The sequence continues at coordinate 1,639 of JBNKNM010000030.1, forward strand.
GATACACCGTAAAGATGGATTTTTCACCTTCAAGTGCCATAAATGGTAGCTTATTGTGGGAGGGAGACTTGGAAGAATTGGAATGGAAAGAGCCATGGAAGGAAAGGTGGGCAAGTCATAGGACACCTTGGGACTTAGAAGGTCCGCATCCTAATATAGAGACCTTGATGATGCGACTCCGTCAGGAAGCGGGTTTAATCTCAGGGACGGTACTAGTACCTGGCTGTGGTCATGGGCACGATGGGGCTTTTTTTGCTCGTCAAGATTTTCAGACAAAAGGGGTCGATTTTGTGGACGATGCCATTTTTGCAGCTAAGTCCTTGTACGATTCTGTAGCTGGTCTCTCTTTTGCCGTTGCTGATGTATTATCAGGCGTTGAATCAGATACCTATGATCTGATATATGATCGCGCCATGCTCTGCGCACTGCAGCCCAAAAATAGGCGAGCTTATCTTCACAGGATGCACGATAATCTTCGACAGCATGGTTTATTCGCCGGTTTTATCTTCCAGGAAGTCGAGCTATCAGTAGGTGTGAAAGGTCCTCCCTTTGGTTTTGATGAATCAGCCTTTGGGGAGTTAATGGGGGAGTTCTTTACGCCCATAACTTGGGAGCGACTGAAAAATATCCAGTCTGATTCATCGATTAAAAGTGAATGGTTGACCATATGGCGAAAAAAATAGTGAGGAATTATGGGAACAAGTGGTTATCATGCTGGCAAAGTAAGAGAACTCGCATCACAAATTCTAGGCCATAGGCAGGCCTATTATACAGGTAAGCCAACTATAAGTGATGCTGAGTATGACGTACTTGAGGAACAACTACGTAGCTTGTCACCGGATCATCCCATATTTGACCAGGTGGGTGCTGCTTCCCTTGGCCAGAGTCAAAATGAGAAAGTGAAGCATGCGGTACCCATGTTGTCTTTGCAAAAGACCTATAGTCTAGATGAACTTATGAGCTGGAAGGGGGAGGAAGATGTTGTCGGAACCTGGAAGGTGGATGGTAACAGTCTGAGTTTAGTGTACCGGGCCGGGCGTCTGGAGATGGCTAAAACCCGTGGTAACGGACGCTTGGGGGAAGATGTTACCGGGAAAGCTAAATGGGTCAGTGACATTATTCCTCAGTTGTCCACTGAACAGGATATTGAAATCCGTGGAGAGCTGTATTGTTCTGAGCATGCCTTCGCGGAACTGGTTGAAGATATGTTGCGGCGGAGTTTGGAACGTCCCTCTAATCCTCGCAATATAGTGGCTGGCTTGTTAGGTCGTAAATTACATGAAGATCTAGCCCATTATTTTAATTTTTTAGCTTTTGATGTCATAAGCTCATCCGAAAAATTTTACTTTGCCACGGAAGTTGAAAAGTTTTCCTGGTTGCAGGATCAAGGCTTTGCAGTGCCAAAGCCCCAAGTTATCAAAAACGAACACGATGTGAAAAATTTTCTTGAGACGGTGAAGGCGATGATGAACCAGGGGGAAATTGGCTTAGATGGAGCTGTCTTTAGCTATAATAATCGCAATTTGCATCAGGAGCTGGGAGAAACAGCCCACCATCCACGGTATAAGATGTCATTTAAGTGGCAGGGACAGACAGCGGTATCCCGGATTAAGGAAATTGCTTGGGCTACCTCAAGACTGGGAATTCTGACACCGGTAGCAGTTATTGAGCCAGTGGTTTTGAGCGGGGCGAAGATCGCAAATGTGACCCTCCATAATGCAGAACATGTGATGGCATATAATTTGAAATCAGGTGATCAAATCGAAATTGTACGCTCTGGGGAGGTTATTCCGAAGTTCCTTCAGGTAAAGACTGCGGCTCCTGGGCAGTATCAATGGCCTAGCTCATGTGGGTCCTGTGGTTCTGCCCTTGAATTTGATGGCGTGCGCCTAAAGTGTATGAATCAACTCGGCTGTCCAGCCCAGCAAATGGGCTCGATTCTCAACTGGATACGTTGCGTGGAAATCGATGATCTCAGTGAGAAGCGGGTGCAAAATATGATAGATTTGAATCTTTTATCTGATATTTCAGACCTCTACAGATTGACTGTTGATGATTTGCTGCTTCTACCCCTGACAAAAGAAAAAATGGCTCAAAAGCTTTTTACCAATATTCAAAAAAGTAAGTCCCTGCCCTTGGCAAGGTTTTTAAATGGTTTGGGGATAGAAGGCATGGGACTAACATCCTGGGAAAAAATTCTTTCCCATGCCAACTCTTTAGATCAGGTCTTAGGGCTGACATCGGAAGAACTTACTGGGGTGGATGGATTTGCTGAAAAATCGGCACAGCAGATCGTTTCGGGTTTAATGGTTCGCCAGCCACTCATAGATAGGCTTTTGGAGCTGGGCGTGGCTCCCCAAGCTGAGGAGCTGGTAGCTCAAGAGGATAGGGAGCAACAACCCTTGTTCGGTAAGTCCTTTGTGATTACAGGAACCCTTTCCCGGCCCCGACAAACCGTTGCCAATATCATCAAGTCTGCTGGCGGAAAAATCGTTGGTTCTGTGTCTAAAAATACCTACGCGTTGGTTACTAATGATAAAGACACTCAATCTTCTAAAATGAAAAAGGCTCAAGATTTAGGTATCCCTATCTGGAGCGAGGATTTTCTCATCAGCCAGATTGAAGGAGAGCCGTGACGTGACCGCGAAGGTGAAAGTGGGGTTTCAGGGTATTAAAGGTGCTTACAGCGAAATGGCAGCGAACCAGTTCTTCGCAGGGCACGCGGTAGAGCTCATTCCATGCAATAAGTTCGAAGAGATCTTTATCGCGATAGAGCGGGGTGATATGCAATACGGGGTGATTCCCATTGAGAATTCTTTGGCTGGTAGCATCCATGAGAATTACGACCATTTGCTGAACTTTAGTGTCTGGATCTGCGGCGAGTATTTTCTAAGGGTGAAACATAGTCTTTTAGCATGCCCTGGTACTAGTCTGGAGAAGATCAAAAAGGTGTATTCCCACCCCCAAGCCTTGGGGCAGTGTGCACAATATCTGAAAAACCTAAGGGTAGAAGTAGTCCCTTATTTCGATACGGCAGGGTCGGCCCAGCTAATAGCCGAACAGCAAGATCCAGAAATGGCAGCTATAGCTGGTGCTCACGCTGCAGAAGACTATGGTATCGCTGTGCTGCAATCTTCAATAGAGGATAATAAACAAAACTACACCCGATTTTTTTTAGTGGAAAAGAAAGACTCGCAAAGCCAGCAACCTACAACCCACCAATCCCAGAACCCCCAAGGTAAGACCTCTATTGTTTTTTCATTGAAGGATGCTCCAGGTGGATTGCATAAGAGTCTTAGTGTCTTTGCGATCCGGGACATCGACTTAACAAAAATTGAATCCCGCCCCCTCAAAAGTAGCCCCTGGAAATATCTTTTCTATCTTGATATAGAAGGGTATTACTTTGACGAACCTGTGCACCGTGCGATTTCTCATATGGAAGAAATAACAAGGATGATTAAAGTGCTAGGTTCTTATAAGTCGGATAAGTTAAAGGAGAGTTAACATTGAGATATATCTTTTTCATAGGGCTTACTTTGCTATGGAGCAGCACCGCTTGCAAGACAACAACTCATTCCATCTCACATAAAGAATATCATATGGAGGAGGTTTGGTTTAAAGGCAGTATTGAACAGGCTTTTTTGAAGGCTCAGAGGGAAGACAAACTGGTATTTCTCTATTGGGGTGCGGTATGGTGCCCTCCCTGTAACGAGCTGAAAGATCAGGTGTTTTCTAAGCCTGAATTTAAGGAAATGATGCTTCCATTTGTACCTGTTTACCTGGACGGTGATACGGAGCGAGCCCAAGTCTGGGCTGATAAATTCAAAGCCTATGGCTATCCCACCGTATTAATCTTAGATCATAAGAAAGCAGAAAAATATCGCTTGAATGGTAGCATTAATCTGGCAGAATTTAGCAAAGCTATTCAATATGCCCACACTTCACATCTATCTCTAGACGAACTGCTAAGTAAGGTTAATAAACATCAACTCTCTGCTGAAGAGTGGCGAGCCCTTGCCTATATCAGCTGGGGTCAGCTACCTCAAAACCAGTATCCAGACATAGAAGTTTGGAAGTTGCAGGATCAGTTGATTCGTAAGATCCCTGTAAACTATGCCACTGTGAGGAGTATATTAACTGCGGAATTTCTGGTTTTGTCGTTACGATTAAAGGACAATAGCACTGTAGGTAATAAGATATCTGCCTTGAAGGATCGAGCGGATGAGCTATTAGGGTATATATTTGCTGATTCCCAAAGTATGATCGCTGTTCGGCAGTATCTTAACCTTGAAAGTGCCGACATTTTGGGTTTCTTTTATCCACAACGCAAAACGGGATATGATAGATGGAAACAAACTTGGCTACAGAGTGCTGATACTATAGCGCGCAACGCAACGCTTTCCGTTGATACTCGTCTGTGGACAGTATACCCGACATTAGCACTCCATAAGCTGGAGCATGGAGAAAGAACGGACTTTCCTGAAGATATTAGGCAAAAAGTAATAGCTTCCGTTAAGTTAGCTGATCAGAGGGCGCAATCCCCCTATGAAAGGCATTCTGTTATCTCAGGGGCGGCTTATTTATTGGGCCAGGTTAAAGCTTATAAGGAAGCTCAAAATCTGTTAGAAAAAGAGCTGAAAACTACCAATACTCCTTGGTACTATCAGTCGTCACTGTCCAGCCTTGCTCAGGAGCAGGGAGATACAGCCGCTGCTCTAATGTGGTCAGAAGCAGCAAGAAAGTCTGCAACAGGGAGAGCGACGAAATTACAGTGGATTACCAATGATCTCATACTTAATACAAAGTTAGATTCACCAAATCAGGGTCAGCGTATATTTGAATTAACCAAAGAGTTTTATGACTTAGCTTTAGCACTATCCGATGGATTTTCTGGTCGCAATCAATTTCGCGCTCAGCGTGTTGCCAAAAGCTTGAAGCCTTTTCTTAAGGTTGCACGTATCAAACGTACCGTAGAGGTGTATCGTACAAAGTGCCTGGATTCCCAGGATGTTGATCAAAATTGTAAAAAACACTTCGGGGATCTGCTGTGAGTGATAAGGGGAAGGTGCTTCAAGAACTTGCTGTTTTAAAATCAGGCCATCCCCCCCGTGCAGATGCAGGTATTTTTGGGGCTTCCATACCTTTAGATTTAGCACAAATTGTGCTTTTACCTGTCCCCTTTGAGGCAACAACTTCTTATGGGGGAGGGACATCTCAGGGGCCAGTCGCTATCTTAAAAGCCAGTCATCAATTGGATCTTTTTGATAGCAATTGGGGAAACCCTTCTCTCACCGGTATTGCCTTATTGGAATCAAGTCCAATTTTCCATAAACTCAACAATACTGGAAAGGCGCTTGCGCGAGAGGTGATTGCGTCCTGGGAACAAAGGGGGAAGCCTAAGGATGATGCTTTAAAGAAAGTTAATGATATTTCTACTGCCGTAAATGAAGCTGTCTATCATGAAAGTAAAAATCTCCTGTCCCAAAATAAAATTGTCGGTGTTATTGGTGGCGACCACAGCTGTCCTTTTGGTTTGATGCAAGCTTTGGGGGAGGATGAGACTAATTATGGTATTCTACATATCGATGCCCACCATGACTTAAGAAAGGCCTATGAAGGTTTCGAGCATTCCCATGCATCAATCATGTACAACGCTCTGGAAAAGATTCCCGGAATTTCCCGCATATTGTCTGTTGCCATTAGGGATTTCTCAGAAGAAGAGTATCGTCTGGCACAGGAACACAAGAAAGTTGAAACTCTATATGATTTAGAGATAGTGCGGCGGTTAGCTCATGGCGAGCATTTGCTGCAGATTTTCAAGGAAGCCTTGTGGAGTTTGCCAGATAATATTTATATTTCCTTTGATATTGACGGCTTGGAACCTTACTGCTGCCCTCATACCGGAACTCCCGTTGCCGGAGGCTTAAGGTTTCAGGAAGCGATCTTGCTAGTGGAGTTAGCCGTTCAAATGGGGAAAAAAGTCATTGGATTTGATCTTTGTGAAGTTTGTCCAGGAGATGATGAATGGGATGCAAATGTGGGAGCACGCATCCTTTATAAGCTTTGTGGAGCGGTTGCCGTATCCCATAAGATGCGAAGTCTCTTGGATAGTTAGTATCTTTCCTGTAGAATTGGGTCATTTGAAAACCTGTAGGTTGCTAATATGGCTTATATAGGAATGTTTGTGATATTGATGGTAACTTCCTGTCAGACAGTTGTTACCCACAGCAATATTCAATTGTGTCGCCTTTTTTGCGAAAGTCGCAGTGGGATTTATCGGCTCATTGTTGATCCCATCAAAGGTGTCGGGTGTCACTGCAAAAACTCCGATTTGCTTTGGCTTGAGATAGATGAAAGGGGGCCATTCCAAGATCGGCTTGATATAGATGAGGACTTGGACTTGGGAGCAGACATCCCCGAGAGCTAGCCATATTGTCAATCACCTGGCCCTAAAGAGACCGGGTTTCCTGGGAGGCATTAGATGAAATTTTTAGTTATTGGAGGGGCCGGATATATTGGCTCCCATTTTATTTATGAGGCCATCGCGCAAGATCATGAGTGTTTGGCGTATGATAACTTATCTACAGGTCATAGGGAAGCCGTGCATCCGCAGAGTGCTTTCCAAGAAGGGGATATTCATGATCGTGCAAAGCTCGTTGAAACCATAGAAGCCTTTCAACCTGATGCAATATTTCACTTTGCCGCTTTTGCTCTAGTGGGGGAGTCGACTGAAAATCCCAGCAAGTATTACTATAATAATGTTGAAGGAGTAAGAGTTCTGCTGGAAGTAGTCAGGGGGCATGCTAAAAATGCTAGCATTATTTTTTCCTCTACGTGCGCAGTTTTTGGAGAGCCATCCTCCCTTCCCATCGACGAAGGTCAGATAAAAAATCCTATCTCTCCTTATGGTAGATCAAAGCTAATGGCAGAGTATCTTCTCGAAGATTACGCTAAGGCCTACGGACTTAGAGCAGTTAGTTTACGTTACTTTAATGCCTGTGGGGCTCATTCATCCGGTGCGATTGGAGAAGGTCACGACCCCGAAACCCATTTGATTCCCAATGTGATAGGAGCTGCCCTAGGGCGGCAATCGTTGAAAATATTTGGCGATGATTTTCCCACCGATGATGGCTCATGCATCCGCGACTACATTCATGTAGAAGATCTTGCAGCGGGGCATATTCTGGCCCAGGAATATATAGGGCGACAAGCCCCGGGTAGCTATGATGTGTTTCATTTGGGTACTGGTAATGGCTTTTCCAATCTGCAAATAGTTCGGGAGGTCGAAGCTGTGATGGGTAAGGAAATAGACTACACTATAGGTGAACGAAGACTGGGTGATCCTCCACAATTATTTGCATCCATTCAAAAAGCCAAGGAACTTCTTGGCTTTCATCCGCAAAAATCTGACTTAAAAACAATCATATCTAGTGCAATAAAATGGCATAAAAATCCCGCAAGCTTAGAGCTTTAGGATTTGCTCCACTTCACAGTCCCTTTATGGGACTGAGGGTAGCACAAGGTTTTGTCTTCGGTGCAAACAAAGGCTCTCATACTATAGTCTATAGAACCACTAGAGCCAGAAATTTTTGTTTTGATAACGAAGCCAGGGAGGTTTTTATCATAATCTCGGCTAGTATACTTGCCATCTTTTTGTTCAAGTTTTAGACTTTTAAAGTTTGTTAGAGATAATGACCAAGGGGCCTGATGGGTTAGCATCATGCCCTTATTGGCTTGAATTTTAAATTGTAGAATCAATTCATCACCCTGGACACTGGTGCTTGTTTTCAGACTGGAATGCTTGGAGCCAAAACCAGTTAAAAATGGCAGCAAGAGAATTCCTAGCATTAATTGTTTCATGACATGCGTCCCCTTCTAAGTCGCCTTTGTTTAATTAAATTTTTTCTGCGAACAGAAACTACTGCTGGTAAACTTTCCAGCCTTCCTATAACAAGGTCTAAGTGCTCTCTGTCTCGGACCCCTAGTTCAAACTCCAAAACTCCTGTGAGATCAGGGGATACTTTAGCTTCTGCTTTATGCACATTAGCCTGACATGACGATAAGATGCTTGTAACTTCAGCTAAAACTCCAGGCTTATCCTGGGTATGTAAGCAAATATAGCAACGGTGGTAGCCTCCGTAGGTATCTGATTTACCGGCCCATTCTACCTGAATCTTACGGTCGGGGTCCATGTCTAAAGCGCGTGGACAGGAGCTGCGGTGCACGGTAACCCCTCGTCCTCTGGTAATAAAACCAATAATGGGCTCCCCAGGAAGTGGCTGGCAACAGCGCGCGATATGCACTAAAACATCATCATAACCCGATACCAATATCGGACTTTTTGATGGTTTTCTTGATGATTTGTTGGGAGACTTGTCGAGTCCTGATCGGGTAAACTGCTCTTCAATGGATTCTCGGGGTTCCGGAGGGGGAAAGGCTTTATTGATGAGATCCAGACTATTGATACGTCCATAGCCAATACCGATTAGTACGTCCTCAAAGTTACTTTCCCGTGCAGCCTTGACTAGTTTTTCCGTATCGCCAGATTTTTCCATGGATTCGATACTGAGATGGGACTTTTCAAAGTGCTGACTCAGCAATTCACGACCAATTTTTTTACTGCGTTCTCGTTGTTCGCTACGCAAGTGGCTGCGAATTTTATTACGTGCTTTGGAAGTTACTATAAAGTTTAGCCAATCTTTACTAGGCTTTTGGTGTGGAGAGGTTAACACTTCGACTATATCACCCGAATTGAGCCTTCGTTTGATGGGAGCCATGCGTCCATTTACCTTTACACCAATGCACTTAACACCCACATCGGTGTGTACGGAAAAAGCAAAGTCCAAGGCCGTAGCATTCTTGGGTAGTGATAAGACATCCCCTTTAGGGGTAAATACGAAGATTTCCTCGTCAAATAGGTCTACCTTAACGGCTTCAAGGAATTCATCAGGGTCTTTCAACTCGCTTTGCCATTGGAGAATCTGCCGTAACCAAGAAAACTTTTCCATATCTGCGGTTCCGGTACCACCCTTACCCATTTCTTTATAAGACCAGTGAGCAGCGACACCAAATTCACAAGTTTCATGCATCTCTTTGGTTCTGATTTGGATTTCAGCAGGTTCTCCATTCGGGCGAATCACTGTGGTGTGTAACGACTGGTACATGTTAGCTTTGGGCATCGCGATATAGTCTTTAAAGCGCCCTGGCATCGGTTTCCACATGGCATGGACAACCCCAAGAGCTTCGTAGCAGTCCTTTATGGAGTTCACTATGATTCGAAATGCAAAAAGGTCATGGATATCTTCGAAGTTCAAACGGCGATCTACCATCTTTTTATAAATCGAAAAAAAGTGTTTGGGGCGACCGTAGACTTGGATATCTTTGAAGCCATACTTTTTCAATTCGGTTTCAAGTATTTCCTTCACTTCGCTGATGTGTTTTTGGCGCACAGATTTTTTAGCCGCGATTTTACGGCGAATTTCCTGATAAATTTCATATTTAAGGTGGCGCAAGCAATGATCTTCAAGCTCGCTTTTAATCCCGTAGATACCCAATCGGTTCGCTAGGGGAGCATAAATGTCCAAAGTCTCCTGTGCGATACGCTTCTTTCTAGTGTCATCAAGAGATCCAATGGTCCTCATATTGTGCAGGCGATCACAAAGTTTGATCAAGATCACGCGAAGGTCTTTTGCCATCGCTAAAATCATCTTGCGAAAGTTCTCCGCTAATTTCTCCTGCTTAGAGCGAAATTTGATCTTGCTGATTTTGGTAAGACCATCCACAAGGTGAGCAACTTCGGGCCCAAATTTTTCTGAGATATCCTCTATGGTAGCTGTCGTATCTTCCACAGTATCATGAAGGATGGCTGCCACGACTGAGGCCGTGTCCAGCTTTAATGTCGCTACAATATTTGCTACTGCCAGGGGGTGGGTGATATACGGCTCACCTGACTGTCGTGTTTGATGTTTATGGCATTCGGAAGCATATTTATAGGCGAGATGCACTAGCTTACGGTCTTGCCCAGGCAAATAGATTTCTAAAGATTCCAATAGAGACTGGAACTCCGAATCTGGGGTAATTGCGGTATCTTTAGTTTCTATCCCTGAGTTTCGCTTTATCATCACTGGCCTTTCAAACCGCAGGTTCTTTATAGTAGACCTTATGACATTTTGTTTCTGAGTTCCATAATCCAATCGGCATTTTCAAATTCTTCGTTGAGTTTTTGGCATAAATTTTTTCCCATCATGTCATTAATTTTATTGGATTTACCATCCACAACTACGGACTTCAGAGCTTCGTAGGCTATCGCAAGGTCATTATTAACAATAAAGTGATCGTAACTATCGGCATGAAGGATTTCATCATAGGCATTTTGTAACCGCATCCAGCGCGTTTCTAAGCTATCAGAGCCACGGCTTTCGAGCCTTTTCCATAGACTCTTAAGTGAGGGGGGCAGGATAAAAATACTTTGCGCATTGGTTAGCTTTGGCTTTGCCAATACCCAACCTTGAACATCAATCTCAAGGATGGGAATATGCTGCTTTTCTAAAATCCGGCTTAGTTCTTTATGTGAAGTGCCATAAAGGTTACCATGTACATTAGCCCATTCGATAAACTCGTTTTGATCGATCATTTGTTGAAATTGATCGATTGATACAAAGTGATAGTGTGAGCCGTTAATCTCCCCGGAGCGAGGCTGCCTTGTGGTATGACTCACCGACATTTCAACATTGGAATGGCTTTCTATTAACTTGCAATTTAAAGTTGTTTTGCCCGCCCCTGAAGGAGCGGAGACCACATAAACAGTCATAGTAACCACCTATTTTTATTCGATATTCTGCACTTGCTGGCGCAGTCTTTCAATGGCTTGTTTCATATTAAGGGTATGGCGTGAAATCTCTAACTGGCTAACCTTACTGGAAATCGTATTAATTTCACGGTGAAGCTCTTGACAAAGAAAATCCAATTTCCGGCCCACCTCTTTGCCAAAGTTTAAAGTCTTCAGAAACTCAGTCTCATGACTTTCTAACCTAGTGAGTTCTTCAGCGATATCAGATTTATCGGCCATAATTAAAAGTTCTGTTTGCAGCCTATCTTCACTGACTTTTTGGCTTGCTTGTTGCCCTAGTTCACCTAAGCGCTGCAGAAACTGTTCCAGCTTCTTCTTGTAGTTGCTAAATAGGTGATCACGAATTTGTGCGGACTCTTTAGTAATTTCTTGTCGCTCTTGCCGGATCACAGCTACAAGCTCCTCTAATGACGGCAAAAGGGCCGTTCCCTCTGTAGTCCGGCTCTTTTGGACCTTAACGAGAGCACCTTTGAGTGCGCCTAAAATACCATCTCTATGCAAGCTCACTAAATCTTCAGACTTATCGCGCCCCTTGGATTCTAACGTACCTTCCAACTGGAGCATTTCGTATACGCTAAGTTCGCGAGAACTAGAATTTGAAATTTCCTGAATTTTTTGAGATATGGCTGTATAGTATGCTACGGTGCTCTCATTAAGCTTGGGAAGCCGTGCTGCTTCTTCTATGGGTGTGATATCGAAGGAAATATCCACTTTCCCGCGCGCTAAGGATTTTTTCACTTCGGCAATGATAAGACTTTCAAGTGCGCCCATAGATCGTGGTAAGCGAATGTTAATGTCAATAAAGCGGGAATTTAACGTCTTAACTTCGCAGCGATATAAAAAGTGTTCGGAGCTATTATCGCCGGCTCCGAAGGCCGTCATACTCATGAGTGACACAGGGGTGGCTCCTTTTTGGTGGCCCTTGCTGAATAAATATAAGGTGTGGTAATAACAATTTTTTGCCTAGTGTCCAACCGTCTTTTTGAGATAGCATATCCCGTGGTAGCTTCCTGAAATTGCTAAATATCAAGGGGTGGAGGAAATTTGCAAGGTCTAACATTGATTTTCCATGTCTTTTCTGCTTGTGTTATATTGGGCATGACCGCCTGGATTATTCGGTTGCAGGGGCAAAAGCGCTTTCAGCTGCTGCTTTGGGGCTCTGTTTCTCCCGAAAGTAAAAGGGTCTACCTTGATTGGCCGGAGGTGTATCTAGATAAATTTTGCCAGGCCATTGGTGCCAGATATTCTTTAAATAGCAATTCGAGAGGAAAGCCCTGCTCCATAAAGCCCTATTATTGGGTGAAGGCACACGTTAATTTTAACATTTTATCGGTACAACTTAATAGTCATGATGAGGCCGAGGTGCAGATATTAATCGAGCCAGATAATCGAATTGAGTGGGAGCAGCTGCTGCAACAGGCCATGCCACGGCTAAAAAAAATTCACATTACCAAAAAGTTCAACAGGAGTGCTCATTGAAATTAGCCCCAGTCTTATTGATCCTAATAATTTTTACCCCTTCTTGTGTATCAGTGTCCGGCGATTTGCAAGAACAAGAGGTCAATCGTCAATTACCCCCTCAGGAACTCGCCATGACCGGGATACAGAAGGGTGGTAAAACCTTGCAGCAGGTGATTGCTATCGTGCGGGAAAAAAAGCTTCATAAAGCGGTCTCTGATCAGGTGGAGGTGGTCCTAAGGAAAGACATCTCTAGCTTAAAGCCAAGTCAGATTTTGAGCGCTTGCCAGCTTTACCGGGCAACAACGAAAAACTTCGATTATAAAATATTAAGTCGGCTGATCAGACATCCCCATAAAAAAGTTCGCCAGTATGGTTGGCTACTTACTGGTATAAACCCCAGCAACCAAATGGCAAATTTTATTGAGCGGGAAGCATCCGTTGCCATTGTAAAAGACCGTGAAGCAAATCTATTAGTTCCAGAGTTTGCTGCCACAGTCAGAAAAAACCAAATCAGCAGTTTATTTAGCTTGCTTAGGATTGGCTTACTATCGGATGGTGGCGATGAATTTGCGAAAGCCATGGCGGATTTAAATCCCAGCCTTGCCGCGGCTCCATTTTTCGATTACTTGGGGAAGGCAGAACTGCAGGACTTGCGACAGATCAACCAATCGCAAGTAGATCCCTATACATGCTTGGTCATCATGCGTTATTTTGCGGTCAATGCTTTACCCATATCCCATCCGAAATTGAGTCATCTATTCCTTTATGCGGTTTCCCGGAATCCGGCATTATCAGAAATGGCGAAGACTGTGCTCGATTTCCAAATTCCTCGTGCAAAGGAACACTTAGTTTATAGTTTGGCAACCTTACCTATTGAGGTTCAAATTGCATTCATCGAAGGCACGCGTCGTAACCCTACCGCAAACTTTAAAATACTGTTAACGGAGCTGAAGAAAACAACGCGCTTTGAACAGGTGGTTGAAGAAATAGATGCCATTAAAATTTTCTAAGCCATTGCATGATAAAACTGATTGTTTGCTTATGTAATGTTAACAAAAAATGATTGCTGTTGATGGTATGTATTTCTATCTTGTCTTTTCTCACTGATGTGGCTTTAGGGGGAGGGGGTGCGATGCGATCGCGACTACCATATAAAGCCAAGATAGGAGCATTGATACGCATAATATTACGTTTATATCCTAATCGGTGTGATAGCTTTGAAACCTGGGAAACATAATCAAAATTTCCTCTTGGGCCTCGCATGCGAAAGGGGAAGCGCTTGCGGTTGAATCCTCCCATTGCTGGAAGTGAAGCCGTTAAGCTCCATTTTAGAATATAGCGACTATAGCTGCTATGGAGCGGGCTGAATACTTCAGTTAGCATCTGTGCAGAGTTAATTTGAATGTTTTCAGGTACCCCTAACAATATCAGACTAGTTACGGGAATCCCATGGACAGCAACACCATGCAAGGCTAAAAGCCCCCCCAGACTATGAGTGATTATATGTAATTGGTTAAATGCAAAGCTTTTTTGAACAAACAGATACCAATCATTAAAACAAGAAAGAATGCTGTAGTCGTCAAAGACAGTGGTACTTTGTTCCCCATGGCCGTCTAAGTCACATGTGAAAATGGAATAGCCTTCTGCGAGCAGTGTAAGAAAAATCTCGTACATTAAAAAAAAGCGATCATTGCCAGTACCATGAACAAACATAATCAGTCTGCCATCGTTATGTTTGCTATGCAGATAGCTCCATTTCGCATATCCCGAAGCTTGTGGCCGCTTCAGATTGCCTTCTGTGAGGGTTATATTACGCTGTTGAGCCGTTTTTTTGAATTGCTTGTGATTCATAGATAGCTAAAACCATACAATAGTAATATCAAACAGTTGACTAGTCCAACTTTCCTCGATAGCCTGATAGTAACAATAAAATCGAGATCTGAAAATTCAGTTTGGCAATTTCCCATAAAGTTTATGTAGCATTGAGTGCTAATTGAGGTATAAAGCATCTTATCAAGGCACATGACAAAGAAATGAACGGAGATAACCCCCACTGATAGGGATCGTTTTTGTTTGTTGCAACGCTGAGTTGGGGCTATTTTCACATTCAGGATAAAATAAGGCTTCAAGATACATGATTCAAAAGACTCGCAAAGAATTGGAAAATTTTTTAAACCAATACGGCTGGCAATATAGGGTGGAGTCGGAGGATGAAATACAAACTGGTTGGCAAGGAGAGCATCGTTCCTATCCCCTCAGGATTAATGTGAGTCAAACATGGATCTCATTTAGAGTCCAACCTTTTTTAGGAGTCATGATAGATTGGGAAAGCTGGCCGGAGATTGCCAGTTATGTATTGGGCATCAATGATGGGACTAATATGGTAAAGGTCTCATTGGACGGGCAACAAAAGATTGTATTAGGCTTAGAAATCTTTGTCGAAGATCTTTCCTTTGAGCGGGTTGCTAACGTCTTGGGAATCATGGGCTACTATGCAGAACTCATTTATGAGGATATTCTGTCTTTTTTGGATCAGGTGGGATTCAGGTACTGCGAATCCTTGAATATTCTAGCTTAATTTACTGAAACTACTAAAGAACTCATTATCTATAAGACTATGCTTGGTTAAAATTATGAGGAAATAGTACAAAACACACAGTGACGAGTGTTTTTTTAAGTGTAACGCTGTATTACAGGTTATGCTTTCATTAATGCAATGCGGCTTTTCTAATGAAAGAAACATTTTACCCGATGGATGATAAAGAAATTAGCACCCTTAAGAGGTAACCTTGACTGCACTTCAACAAAAAAAGATAGGTAAATATGATATTGACTATGAAGTTGGGGCAGGTGGGTTGGGAAAGGTATATAAAGCATTTGATGAGGACACAAATCGCCCTGTTGCCGTAAAAGTCCTGCATGAAAAATATCAAAAAAGCAAACGGTTTTTGGGTATTTTTCACCGTGAACTCCTCATTGTTGCTCGTCTGAAGCATAAGCATATCGTGGAGTTCTTAGATGCTAATTACAAGCCACCTAACTGCTATATCGTTTCTGAATTTGTCGATGGCTGGTCCCTTTATCGACTTATTAGGCAAATGAAAAAGATTCCCCCGCTTGTAGCCCTTGCGATCGCAATTGATATTCTCCAAGGCATCGATTATTTGCATCTGCATGATACTATACATTCCGACTTATCTTCACCAAATGTATTGATTTCACGTATGGGTCGGGTATTGCTAACCGATTTTGGCTTGGCTTGTAGTGGTGAAATTGAAAACTATAAGAATTATATGGTAGGGACTCCTGGTTATTACTCGCCTGAGCATATTACCGATGCACCGATTTTACCCCAATCAGATATTTACTGTGTGGGTTTGTTGATTTTTGAAATGATAACAGGTGAAAAAGCAGTCAAAGCTACAAAAAATCGTGAAGAAATTTTACATAATATGAAAAATATTGATTTCTCAAAAATTCGATGCACAGAAAGGCGACTGCAAAACCAAATTCGTTCTCTGTGCAAAAAAGCGCTACGGTTTAGAGTCGGGAGGAGGACAAAGTCTGCTGAAAAAATGATCTATGATATTTACAAAATACTTAATAAATACAGCATTCGCTACTCAAGACATGCCATCCACCAAATGCTAGCAGATAACGGCTTATCTCTTGCCATACCCGAAAAATACCACCAAGAAATCTTTCGTGGCTACATCGAAGTATCCAAGGAGGAAGAGCCTTTAAAATCAGAAACATAATGTGAAAGATACCATCGATGAATGGGGCGATCACATTTTGTTGAATTGAATTGTGATGCGGAGTGAGATATCTGCATGGTTTGATGGGGGCAGTCTCTTATATGCGAATAACTATCCAGGACAAACCCTTCAATAACAGGAGGTATGCGGTTATTACTAATTAGATAAAAATGACCATGTTTCAGGATATCACCTAGATCATAGTAATTCATAGCCTTCCGACGTGACATCTCAGACAATCTTGCAATTCCAGGCCATTGAGATATTTTAAGCCCCGGTTGATAAAAAGACAGCAGGGCAATATTTTGATAAGTATCGCTAAATAGTGGGCCATTAAGGTTTACTAAGAACTGAGATAATTGAGGATAACCGTGAGTTTCCTTTAAAATACGGTCTTTGGACGGTTTTGTGCTTACGAAGGGAACATGGGCGTGAATGATTAGGATGCTGACAAGGATACCATTAAGGATACTGGATATAATGACGGGCTTTATTGTTAGAGGTAGTGAGGCCCATAGAATTGGTAGGCTCAGAGTATAAACGGCAGCCCAATTAGCTTCAACTTTTTGAAAGGGACTTAGCATACCAAAGACGATGAGAGGGACTAAAGTAGCAGCTATCAATAGATCTTTGGTTGTTTTGCTGGCGAGCTTTGAAGAATACCGGAATCTTCTCCATAAACCCATGACTAGAGGAATACAAAAGAAACCCCAAAAAGCAATTTGGCTGCCTACAAATTGTAGAACTCTTTGAGATGCTTTTTCGAATGCAGATTTAGGAGGTTTTGGTTTAGCTTTCTTTGTGGGTTCCACAAACGTCTGTCCGGCATTAAACTCATGACTGCCAACGGGAGCTTTTTGAGCAAGGGGTAGATTGGACTTTACAACACCTGGGACGGAGTATTCGCTTTTAAGTCCACGGCCCCACTGAAACTGAAATGTTACCCAGTCATGGTTATAGTTCCAAGCGAGGTGAGGTAAAAAAGCAATTAGGCAGCATACTCCACCCCAATAAGGCCATGGCGACAGTAGAGCACGCTTGCGGATAAGAGCCCAAAGAAAGACGAGACCCATGAGTAGCATGGTATATTTCGATGTGAGACCTAGGCCAGTGACAAGGCCTGTGGTGATCCACCGACGCGGATCGAGCTTTAGGGCAACTGTCGCTTCGTGAAGAGCTAACAACCAAAAAAAAGCTAGAGGCAGATCAGGGGTCTGCACAAAGCTCAAGATGGTACCGAGGTTAAACTGAAACAGCATCAAGCAGATGACCAGCGACTTTTTTCGATCGATATTGTATAGAGAGCACAAGGATAGATATATGGGGAACATGAGTAATGATAGAAGGTAGCCGCCCCATCGAGACGCTACTGTTGAGCTGTCAAAGAGTTGACCCAAGACCCCTAACCAAGCAACCATAGGTGGATGGTCAAAGTAGCCAAAATCTAGAAATCGGGTCCAATATAGGTAATAAGCCTCGTCTTGGGTCATCGGTAGTAACCAGAGATGAGCAAGTCGAAGAAAAGCCCCTGCTAAAAATATGGCCAAAATAAAAGAAAAACTATACTTAGGTTTCATAAGTGGCGATTGATCCGTTCGATAAGATTGGTTTGTCGATCTAAGCTTCTTTGATTAGCTATGGCATGATCCAAAGCTGCACGGGTTCCCACGAACACAGCAAACTTTTTAGCTCGTGTTAGAGCTGTATAGATAAGATTTCGCTGCAGCATGATAAAATGCTGCATGGACATGGGTATCAAGACTACTGGAAATTCACTTCCCTGAGATTTATGTATTGTGATAGCATAGGCAAGTTTTAAGTCATGGGCATCTTCATTGCTATAGGTTACATTTTTGCCACTGAATCGCACTATAACTTTACCTCCACTAACTCCAGCGTGGAGGACATTGCCTATATCCCCGTTAAAAACATTTAGTTCATAGTTATTGTTAACTTGGATCACCTTGTCACCGGGGCGGAAGGTTATATGATCGATTTTACTTTCCAGTGCGATATCATCATGGGGGTTGAGCAAGCTTTGCAGCTCAAGGTTTAGTTGTTGTGTGCCCAACTCACCTCTGTTCATCGGAGTCAGAACTTGGATATCCTCTATGGGGTCATAGTGCCCTTTTTGGGGCAGGATGTTTCCCACGAGCTGTTTGATCGTGGAACATATCTCTTGGGGAGTTTGCGCTTCGATAAAACGGCATTCGCAATGTGGGTTATCAGGAAACTCGGGAACAATACCTGAGTTAATTTTGTGCGCGATATCGACGATAGCTGAGTGAGCAGCTTGACGAAAGACTTCATGGAGCTTAATGTAGGGAACCTTAGCTGAAGAGATAAGATCCCGGAGGACGTTGCCAGGACCTACTGAAGGCAACTGGTCAACATCACCAATAAAAATAATTTGTGAATTATCGCTTATAGCTTGTATCAGAGCATTAGCAAGGCGTATGTCCAACATGCTTGACTCATCGACGACAATAGCTTGGGCATTGAGAGGATTCGCTTCGTTTTTGATAAAACCATTATCTTGGGGTGTCCACTCCAAAAGACGGTGAACCGTTTTCGCTTCCAACTGAGAAACTTCACTTAACCTCTGGGCTGCACGGCCCGTAGGGGCAGCAAGAGCGACGGCACGATTCATAGCTTTTAACAGATTGATAATAGCATTTGCTGTTGTCGTTTTACCAACTCCGGGACCTCCCGTTAGTATAAAAATACGATGGCTTACAGCTTTTTTAACCGCTTGGAGCTGCTTTGCAGACAGGGAACGATGGGTCAACTTTGAATACCTTGACAGCCAACTATCGATTCTTCTTTCATCAACTTCAATGGGGCGGGCGAGCAAAGTTCTTACTTTTTGTGCCATAGCCTCTTCAGCAACAGCTAGATCAAATGTGTAGTGAATACTAGTACTTGAAAAAGACTCCGAAACTATGGCCCCACCACGGTTTAAGTCTTGGATCACCTCAAAAATGGAGCTACTTATTGTGGCAGTGTCAAGTTCCAGCAGGGCCACAAGCTTTTCAATAATTTGCTCTGTGGATAAATAGCAATGCCCCTGCTCTTCAGCTTGGCGAATCACATGGAGAAAAGCCGCAGCTATTCTATCCTGGGACTCAGGGCTAATGCCTAAACTTTGTGCTATTTTATCGGCAGTTAAAAACCCAACGCCAGTAATGTCACGACACAGACGATAGGGTTCTTTGCTAACAATTTCAACAGTGTGGCGTCGGTATATTTTAATAATCTTATTAGCAAGAACCATGGATAGATTATGGGATAGGAGGAATAATTCAGCATCCCGAAATTCTTGACTTTCCTTCCAACTTTTGATGATAGAGCGGGCCTTGGCAGGGCCTATGGATTTAATTTCCGTTAGACGCTCTGGATTTTGATTAAGTATCTGTAGGGTTTGCTCTTGAAAATGCTTGACGATTCTTTTCGCCGTAATAGCGCCAATACCCTTGATCAGTCCTGAAGAGAGGTATTTAATGATACCTTCCTTGGTGGTTGGCTGAATTGAAGTTGCCAATCTACACTTAAATTGCTTTCCATGAACTTTATGTTCTACCCAGCTACCTTGCATGGAGACGTGTTCACCGGCTCTAATCACTGCAAAGTGGCCGACAACTGTTACCGTTTTGTCACTGCCATTTGGGGTTAGTTTAAGTACCGACCACCCATTCTCCTCATTTCTGTAGGTGATGCTTTCAATTTCTCCAATTATTTCAGGTGTTTTTAAGTCTTCTTCCAAATTACCTGTCTCAGATATATGGGGTGGTGCTTCTATAGTGACCTTCCGAAGCCGATACAACGCTAAGCTAAAACTATCAATTTTTTGAACATGATGTCTAGTTCACTGACACTTGCGGCAAGAGAAATAACGATAAAAAAACTGGCCTATTGGCCGATAAGGGAAATAGGCAAGAAGTGTTGAAGCAACTTAGACTTTTACTTAGACATTTTGATCCAATAGTTTTTGCTGACTTATTAATTTTTTGCTATGGAGGCAACCCCAATGCAGTTTCAGTTTTCCTTTAAGCATATGGAAACATCCCCGGCTCTCCAGGAATACGCTCGTGAAAAGCTTAGTGCCAAGATTCAAAAGTTTGTGACAAAGCCAATTGAAGTTCAAGTGACTTTCTCTATTGATAGGCACTTACAGCATGCATTGTGTACTTTAGTTGGGGGTGATGGTTTCTCCGTCAATGTCGAACACTCTTGTGATGACATGTATGGCTCTGTAGATCGTATGGTCGACAAGCTAGGAGCCCAGTTGAAAAAGAAAAAGGATCGCTTAAAAAGTCACAAAAATCGCTCCTCGGTACGGGGGATGGTGGTTGCTTCTCAAGAGCATGAAGAGAAGATTGTATTGGATGCAGAAGATGTCATTAAGTATGAGAAAGCAAAACGCAAAAGGGCAGTTTCTTAAAATAACACAGGGTGAAGGCTGATTAGCCTTCGCCTGCTGGATTTAGTTCATAGCCTTCAGCATCAAAATGGCTTTCAAAACAAGCTTCCACCTCTATTTTAGTATAGAATTGCTCTTGACAATAACGACATTTATACTTAGCACCATCACGAAACCAATGATCATTAAATTCTTTTTTATGTTTTTTCACAAGCGCAGGATCAACGGTATGGCCCTCTTCATTGTCAGGTTCTTCCAGATCAACTACCGGTTCTTCAACGTCCTGAATTGAGCTATCTGGCTCGGAAGCTGCTGTTACGGCTGGATCAGCAATGGGGGCTTCTGCAGGTATGAGTCTTACCAGGCGGAATTTTCGTCTCGGTCGGGAGTCAATAGGAAGGTCGTTGGTGAGCTGCTCGAAAATATGATAACGCTCATGGTTTTCTGTGCACAGTTGGGCGCAGCTCAGTCCTGCATCTTCGGTTCTATATTCCCTAAAACAGTACTGGCAACGAAATAAGCGGCCTTTTTGCTGATCATCTTTAACGATTAGTGGGTACTGTACTTTGAGCTGATACCAGCATTGGTTGAGGCAGTTGTTAGCCTCCTCCCGAGAAGGGTGCTCACCACGGCAAATACCGCATATGAAGTAGCCAGCTTTTCTAAAAAGCTTGCGAATGACGGGAACTTTAGCTTGCTTATAGAACACATGGCTAGTCAACTCTTCCTCCTTCGAAGAGCATCGGTAGGTCGATCGAAAAATTGAAAATTTTTGATAAAACCTTGTGATTCTAGCTGACTAAACTCCTAAAAGTGCTGAAAAGGTTACAACAACTGAATAGCCCTTGAGATTCCCTTTAGTTGAAGTGCTGATACCATCTTCTTCGTATTTCAACTTGTAGGTCGTTTGGATAGGAGCGGCAAGTCCAATGTTAAGCAGATAGCCTTCGATCCGAGTTTGCAAGTCGATAGGGCTGTTTCCCTTAGAGCGGGCCGGTTCCATCCAGCAAAAAAACACCGATGGGTAGAGGGTAAAGTTATTGACTCGCATGACCCAGTTATTGATTATGGTTCCTTCATTTTCGGAAATTCTGCGTCCTACCGAACGACCTATGATGTCGGTGTAGGATATTCCCAGAAGGAAACCATAATTACCATCGTAGGTGCGAATGTTTTGGTTTTCCGCGCTAAAACCAATATAAGAGCTAAATCCAGTGCCCGAGAAATCGACAACCAGATTTTGTTGTTTGGGCGATTGGAAGGGGCCTGTGACAAAGTCCAGGGTTGTTCCAGCAAGCCAGGTATCTCCAATATACCCCCAGCCTAACTGGACGAGTCCACTAGCCCCGAGAATGTGGTTGCCATCTCCAGATTTGAGGTTGTGTTGATGAGTGCTTATACTCATGCTCCACACGTTATTCCTAACCTCTTTAGTGGCAGGGGCTTCTGCACACCAGGCACCGGTACCAAGACCATAGAGTAGTATAGCGAGACTAAGGTTGTTCTTTGGGTTTAACATCGGTAGGAGCTTTATCACCTTTCTTGATGAATTTGATAATGAGTATTGAGACTTCAAACATAAGGTATGTGGGTAATGCCATTGCTACTTGGGATAGAGGGTCGGGTGGTGTTAATAGAGCCCCTAATATCATGACTCCCACGACCACAAACTTTCTATTCTCCGATAAAGTTTTAGCTTCAATCAAGTCAAGAAGCGCAAGCAGAACAAGAATGACAGGAGTCTCAAATACAAGGCCAAAGCCGAGTACTAGTAGCATCAACATGGATACATAATCGCCAACTGTAATAATCGGTGTCCCAACTTCCATACCCATTTGGATGAGAAATTCCAAAGCAACCGGCATAATTACAAAAAAACAAAAGAGAATTCCTGAGAAAAATAGACTCACCGCCGAGAACAGAAAGGGGAGAGCGTATTTCCTCTCGTGATCATAAAGCGCTGGTTCTAAAAACTTCCAGAACTGATAGAGCCAAACGGGGGCTCCCCCGATGATGGCAGCAAGAAAAGAAACTTTTATATCAGCTATGAGCACATCCATGGGACCAGTAAAATGGAGGGCATTTGCACCGGCAGGTAGGGCTTTCACCAGTGGCCCTTTAAGATACTCCAGCATGTGAGAGGCAAAGGCAAAGGCAATACAAAATATTGCTGCAATCGATAACAAAGATCGAAAAATACGAGTGCGAAGCTCTCCCAAGTGCTCCATTAACCCCATTACTTTTAAGTTATCTTGTTTTTGGTTCATCTTAGTGGGCCTCTAACCAATTGCTACCAACGCCAATCGTTATCTTTAAGGGTACACCGATATCCATCGCAGTTTCCATGGATTCCTTAATTATTTTTTGGACTTGTTCCAGCTCGTTTTTGGGACACTCCCAGATGAGTTCATCATGGACCTGCATAAGTAGCTTGGCATGCAAGCTATGGCGGGCGAACTGCTGGTCTAGTTTAATCATGGCGAGCTTGATCAGATCAGCCGCTGACCCCTGAACCGGGGTATTTACCGCAATGTTTTGGGCATTGGCTAAGGCTAAGCGATCAGTGCCATTGATTTCTGGCAGCGGCCGCTTACGTTTACCCAGTGTCAGGGTATATTCATGCTTTTTGGCAAAACTGATAGATCCATCGATAAAGGTTCTGATTTTAGGGTATGAAGCGAAATAGCGCTCAATAAAAGACTTGGCTTCCTTTTGGCTAACTCCTGTGTCTCGGGCGAGGCGTTGGGGACCCATGCCGTATATGATGCCAAAATTGATTGCTTTCGCCTGGTTTCTTTGATTATGGCTCACTTCATGGGGAGCGATGGTAAAAATTTGTGAAGCTGTGGCTGTATGGATATCTAAGTCCTCATGAAAGGCTGCTTTTAAGTTAGGGTCATCTGCGAGGGAGGCTAGGATTCTGAGTTCGATTTGCGAGTAGTCCGCAGATATTATCACATTGTCTGCAGATTGCGGGCGGAATGCCTTTCTAATTTCCCGTCCTAGAGGACTGCGGATGGGAATGTTCTGCAGATTCGGCTCTGATGAAGATAAGCGTCCTGTCGCGGTCCCTGTTTGGTGGAATGTAGCATGAAGTCGCTGACTTGCATCGTTCACAAGCTTAGGTAGAGTATCAATATAGGTAGATTTTAGCTTGGTTAACATACGAAATTCTAGCAAATCGGCAACCAGGGGATGGGCGGAGAGCTTTTCCAAAACAGATGCGTCGGTGGAAAAACCGGACTTGGTTTTTTTTAGTCGCTTAACGCCAAGGATCTCCTGTACCTTCAGTTTTTCATAAAGAATCTCCTGTAGCTGCTTGGGAGATTTAATATTAAAGGTTTCACCTGCTTTCTCATAAATTTGAGATTCTAATTCCTGGATTTTTATGTTGATGCTACTTGCTTGTTTTGCAAGGGAGTTTTTGTCGATAAAAACTCCATTCTGTTCCATTTTCGCAATAATAGGAACAAGCGGCATTTCTATTTGATAGAAAAGGGTATGCAGGTTTTGCTGTTCTAGTTGGGGGACTAACAATCGGAACAGCTGGAAAGTAAAATCAACGTCTTCGCAAGCGTAGGTCACCAGGGTTTCCAGTGGAGTATCAACCATAGTACCCGAATCGCCGAGTACGGCTTGGGTGGAAATTTTTTTATAACCCAGGTAGCGAGTGCAGCAAATATCTAGATTGTGAAAGCGCTCATTGGGCTTCAGAAGATAGGATGCTAACATGGTATCCGCTATAGGACCGGATATTTGAATTCCGATATTGTGTAGCATCTGCAGGTCGAACTTCAGATTATGGGCAATTTTTATGGTCTTAGTATCAGTTAGTCGCTCTTGGATCTGTTGTTTGATCTGTGCCAAGTCTCCTGTTTGTTGGTGATTCAGGGGTATATAGTAAGCTTGACTATCTTGCCAGGAGATACTGATGCCGATGGGATAGTCATTAATAATATCTAAGCCTGTGGTCTCGGTATCAAAAGCGAAAGTATCCTGAGCTTGCCATTGCAAATAGAACTCTGACCAATCCTGGTCCCCTACAACGCTTTTGTAACTGTGCGGGTAACTTTGGATGGATGCTGATGCAGCTGGGGTTGCTTGCCTTAGCTTTTGCAGCCTAGATCTGATAGAGCGGAACTCCAGCTCTTCGACCAAGGCCATCAGGTCATCGCTTAGCAGTACGGTGTCTGGTTGACAATAGAAATCTGTAATTGCATAGGCTAGATCAGCGTCAGTTTTAATGGTTACTAGTTCTTTGGACAAAAAGGCAAGCTCTCTGTTTTCCTGTAGGCTTTTCCATTGCCTTTTATTGGTAACCTGATCCAGGTTTTCATAAACTCCCTCCAAGGAACCATATTTCTGTATGAGGCTTGTGGCCCCTTTTTCCCCGATGCCTGGAACGCCAGGGACATTGTCGGCGGAGTCACCCATAAGGGCCAGGATATCTATGACTTGGGAAGGGAGAATGCCGAACTTATCGTATACAGCCTGGGTGTTTGCTAGGGATACCTCACCTCCTTTTTTAGGCGAATAAAGGAATGTTTGTTCGTCTATCAGCTGCAAAAAATCTTTATCGCCGGAGACGATATAGGTTAATAGGTCCTGCTGCCTTGCTTGCAGGGCCAAGGTGCCAATTAAGTCGTCAGCCTCAAGCCCCGGTTCTTTTAAGAGTTTACAGCCAAGAGCTTCGTAGGCTCTAAATAAGTGAGGCAATTGAACAGCTAAGTCTTCAGGCATTTCAGAGCGGTTAGCTTTGTAAAGATCATAGATCTGGTGGCGGAACGTTTTTTCTCGACTATCAGTGGCTATGACAAGATAGTCAGGCCGTTCCTTTTCAATCAGGTTTATTAAAAATAACAAACTGCCATAGACTGCTTGTGTTGGCATACCATCAGAAGTTGTAAGAGCCCGGGCGAAGGCGTGATAGCTACGAAAGGCCAAGGCCATGGCATCTACTACAAAAAGGCGTTTTTTCGACATGGATACTCCCGAAAAATATACTGCATGGGTGATATTACCCTGGTTAGGTACTATTTGGGAAACCACAAGATTCTTTTGCACGTTTGCTCCAGGAAAATGTGATGTTAATGTCACTATCACAGGACCGTAAGTTTGTAACTGAGTCATAGGAATGGGGCATGAAAAAAATTTTTTGGCTGATGAAAACAGAACCAGAGGTTTTTTCCTTTGAAGATCTGGTGAATTGTAAAAATGCGACCGATCACTGGGATGGTATACGCAACTACCAGGCGAGAAATTTTATGCGGGATCAGTTTAAATGCGGTCAGGAAGTTTTTATTTATCACAGTAATACCAAAGAAACGGGAATTTATGGCATTGCCAAGGTGGTGAGGGAAGCCTATCCCGATCATACAGCCTTAAATCCCGACGGTAAGTATTTTGATCCCAAATCGGCTGAGCAGGGGCGGTCAAGGTGGGTCATGGTTGATGTGCAAGCGACCCATCGTTTTCAAAATCCTGTCCTATTGCAGGATATGAAAGCTATGGAAGAACTGGCGGGGATGGCCCTCCTCAAGCGAGGGCAACGCTTGTCGATTCAGCCAGTAGGTGCGGAGCACTGGAAATTTATCAAGGGTTTAGGTAGGCCCCAAAGAATCTAGCTAAGATCCCTAGTTTTCGCTTCTGATCTATAGGGAAACCCCAATACCAAGTTGTATGGTAAAGTTATCAACCGCTAAGTTCTCAGGAAGCGACAATTGCTGGCGACTTTGCACGCCGGTGTTAAGGTTAAGGCCCGTATTGTCGGCCAAAGCTTCCTCGTAAGAAACCAATAGGGGGGTGGGCAGTTGGGAGTGAAGCCATCTCACACCTGTTACGATTTCAAATTGATCCTTAAAATGGTAGCTCAGCTCACCAGCCAGTTGAAACCCCGTTGCCGTTGTGTAGTATTTTCCTTTTGTATAACTAGAAGTTGTCGATCGATTCAGATCAATGCGAGCGGGACCCTTAATATAATGTCCTGAAATGACTAAGTCAATGCTGCTATTAAGGGGATGATAGGTTTTTAACCCCAAGCCTGCAGTCCATGACTGGGTTCGTAGTAATGATTTATAAGTAGAGTCTTTCGGCTTTAGACTGGTTAGTTCCTCGCCGAAGGTAAGACTGACGGCGGCGGGAAAGGGCAGCCAATAATCTAAATCCGCTGAAATTCCATGGCTATCACCTGTGGCTGACAGATTTGTACGGGCTTGGCCCAATTGACTTTTGACATGAATTTTCGCTTCTGCATACACTACCGAGGAGGTCAAAATCGGAAATAAAAGGTGTAATAGTTTCATGTTTAACCTAAAAGTTAAGTTATATCTGCGTCAAGGTAACATGGATAAAGTCTCAATGCAAGTCCCAAAATGATAAATTTTTTTAGTAATTTGGGAGGGCAAGTTTCTGAAAATATAGATTTTTAAAAAAAATAATTTACAATCTATTTGTGAGTTCTTAAGGATTTGGCTTAATGAATTGGATTGCTAGTCATCACCATTAAGGAAAACTTGGAGAGAAAAAGTTGTTGTGGAAAGTATATCACATCGATACCGGGAAAATAGTTAGGGCAGGATTCGAGTCAGAGGACGATGCTAAAGAATGGTTAGAAGCCCGAAGTGACGATTTAGACGACATTTATGAAATCGAAGAAATGGATCAAGATGAGATCGATGAGTGGCAAGAGTTGCAAGATGATGCGAATTATGATGATGAAGAGGAAGATAGCGATATCGATGAAAAAGACCCCGTTGGTTTCGGAGACGATTACTATGACGGAGCTGATTTAGAGGATGAGGAGTTAAGCACAGTCTTTGAAGACGACGATATGTAGGGAGGCCCCCCAAACCCTCTCTAGGATTAATTTAGCAATCATGGAGAATAAGGTCTTGGCTTACCAGAGTAAGGCTATTAAGGGCCCACTTCAGTTCCTCATCAGATATCGTCAAAGCAGGTAGAAAATAGATGGTGTTTCCCAGTGGCCTCAGGAAGAGTCCATGTTTGCGGGCGACTCCTTGGACCTTTTTCGCCAATGGATTAAAATACTCCCCTAGACCCGATCCAGGGATTTCAAAGGCTAATATGGCTCCTTCACAGCGAGCTTGTTCAAGCCCAAAGCGTTTTTCGTTTTGGGCAATCCATTGGGAAAAATGTTCTTCTATTTGCTGAGAACGATCGATAAGTGCCATCTTGTGATATAGGTCAAGGGTGGCATTTGCTGCTGCACATGCTATGGCATTAGCGGTATAAGTATGCCCATGGTAAAGAGCTTTGGCGTGGTGATCATCAAAAAAGCTTTGGAAGATATTCTCAGTTGTCAGAGTGGCTGCTAGGGGTAAAGACCCACCTGTGAGCCCTTTAGCGATACAGACAATATCGGGTTCTATACCTAATTTCAGAAAAGCAAAAAACTCTCCGCAGCGGCCGAGCCCCGTGAAAACTTCATCTAGGATTAAAGGTACCTGGTACTGACGGCATAATTGAGCTAGATATCGCGTCCAGGTCGGGTCTTGCATATTCATGCCTGATGCTCCTTGCACCAAGGGCTCAATAATTACTCCGGCTAAAGAGTGATGCTCTGTGGCAAAGAACTGTGCTAGCCGTTCCTGATTCTCTCCCATACTGGCTGCTCCCCTAGGGCAAACCGTAGATAGGTGTTTGGTTACAGGCTCCCAAGCCTTTGTCGGGAACATAAAAGATGTGAAAGGCTCGTGAAATTCCGAAGTCCCTCCTACAGACATAGCTCCAAAAGTGTCGCCGTGATAAGCGCCACGCAGGGACAAGAAAGTTTTGCGGTGCCCTTCACCTCGATTGGCAGCGCTTTGAATGGCCATTTTTAGAGCAATTTCCACGGCGCATGAGCCATTATCCGAGTAAAAAACCCTGTTTAAGCTGTTGTGGCTGGCATCAGTTAAACGTTTGGCTAGTTTGGCAGCACCTGAGTGGGTGGCTCCAGCGAAGATGGTATGATCAAGGATTTGTTGCTGCCTATGAATGGCGCTACCCACATCAGGGTGTCCGTGGCCGATGGTATTAGCCCACCATGATGAGGTTCCATCAATTAACTTTTCTCCCTCTGCGGTGTGAAGATAGATTCCCGATGCTTTCACCAGCGGGATGGGAGCTGACATATTTTTATGTTGGGTATAGGGATGCCAGCAATGGTCCTGATCCCATTGCTGCCACAGCATATCCTGTTCGGCTTGCTGGCTTATAATATCGGTATATAGCTGGCTTGCGGCTTGCTTGAAAATTTTGCCATTGCTCCTGTCGATTTGGTCTAGCGTGATGAATCGGAGATGTGGAAACAGACGCTGTAAAGACATTTCGTTTTGCTGATGGCGAGGACCGCTAAGCACCACTGCTACGATGGGAATTCCAGCATTTTCTAGAGCTTTGACGGTAAGGCTCGTGTGATTTAAGGTTCCCAGTGCGGAACCGGCCACCACTAATGCGGGGGATGCTGTGGCTTGCATGAAATCGAGCCATGTATGGTTGTCCTGGTTGAGGGGCACATAAATACCTCCCGCTCCTTCCATTACTAAAAATTCATGGTCATGCTGGTGCTTTCGCCAATCTTTTAGCAACCTTGTCATATTGGGAGCAGGCTTGTCCTCATATACAGCGGCCTGATCTGGGGATGCGGCTAGCTCGTAGGTATAAGACTCCTCAAGGGTATGCAAGGCTATTGGGCTTGTTCTGACGGTCGCAGAGTCTGAGCCCATGGCGACACCAGTTTGCACAGGCTTCCAGTAGGCTACTGGGCGCTGGTTTAAGGTGGCTCCATAGCACAAGGCTTGGGCTACTACTGTTTTGCCTACATCTGTACCAGTACCTGTTACAAATAACGATTTAAGGGGATGCATAATAAGAAAAAACCTCTAGTAGCTGTATAAACTCTTTTTCCTGAATGCTGGCATTAAGTGACAATCGCAACCGGCATTGCCCTGGTGGCACAGTCGGGGGGCGGATAGCCCTCAGAATAATCCCCTTTCGATAGAATTTTTCCTCCCATTTTAGGGCATTTTCCTCGCTGCCTACGATGATGGGAACAATATGGGAGTTGCCATCGAGAATGGGCCAACCAGTTTTTTTTAGGTGTTGTCTCAGTTGCATACTATAGGCGTGCAGCTGCGCCCGCTCCCTCTCTAAACTAGGAAGAGCTGCGACTACTTTTTGTAAAGCGGCAACAATCCAGGGGGAAGGGGCTGTGGTGTAAATAAAAGCCCTTGCATGATTGATCAGGAAGCTTCTGAGCCACGAGGGTCCAGCGACAAATGCGCCCTGAGAACCTAAGGCTTTACCGCAGGGAAAGACCCCAATGATCTTAGACTTGTCTATATTGCTACTATAGAGAGAACCGCGACCTTGGGGACCATAGACACCTAGGGAGTGGGCTTCATCGACAACCAAAATTCCCCTGTTTTCTTGGGCGATTTGGCTCATTTTTGCTAGAGGAGCAAAATCGCCATCCATACTGAATAATGACTCTGTAAAAATAACATTGTAGTCAGCAGCTGACTCGTGCAGCAACGCCCCCAAATCGTCTAAGTCATTGTGACGGAAAATGTGTTTGCGATTGTCAGGGAAGCCAGCAATTTTTATCCCGTCAATAATACTAGCATGGTTGAGTTTATCTGAAAAAATAGCGGCGGATGGTGAATAAAGAGCACGGGTCAGGGACTCGTTAGCAGCGTATCCCGATGGAAAAAAAAGCGCATCTTCAAAACCAACATAGGCGGCGAAAGCTTGCTCTAAGCTGCGCATGCTTTCCCATTCACCACCTAATAGCCGGCTCCCTCCGCTGCCAAAGGGGATATGGGCCAGTTGAGGGACGATCTCCTGTCTCAAAGCTGTGGCTTGTCGTAAGCCAAGATAGTCATTGTGGGTGAGGTCTAATTTTGTGTAGGGAAAGTTTAATGGACGCAGTTTGCGCAAGCGATTTTTGCGCTTTACTACGCCTAATTTGCGAGCTATTTGAGCGGCAAAGAAGTCCCAGCCCTCTGGTTTAGAGGGGGGGGGAAGCGTTGTTGGCCGGGTATCGATCATAAGAAGGTTCCGTACTTTGTTGCTGTGTGGCGACAGGTTTAAGACCCAATCTATTCAACAGGGTGCGGTCAGAGTCTTCACCGGGATTTGGAGTGGTTAATAGCCTATCCCCAGAAAAAATAGAGGAGGCACCCGCCAAAAAGCAGAGGGCTTGGGCTTCATCACTCATCTGCTTTCTTCCTGCAGACAGCCTTACGCGGCTATGAGGCATAATAATGCAGGCCGTGGCAATGGTTCTGACCATCTCGAATATGTCGATGTCCTGCTCCTCCGCAAGAGGAGTACCAGCAACTTTTACGAGCAGGTTGATGGGAACAGATTCGGGATGGGGTTGGAGACTCGCTAGTTGCCGTAGTAAGCCAATACGGTCTTGCTTAGACTCTCCCATACCTACAATGCCACCACAGCAGACAGTCATGCCAGCTTTTCTAACATGATCCAGAGTAGATAAGCGATCGTGATAGGTGCGGGTAGTGATGATATCTTTATAAAACTCAGGTGACGTGTCTAGATTGTGGTTGTAAGCGAATACACCAGCTCCGGCAAGCTGCTGGGCTTGCTCTTCATCCAGCATACCTAGGGTCGTACAGACTTCTAGCCCTAACTTACGAACCTCTTTAACAGCTTCTATGACACGATCAAATTGCGTGCCCTTTTTAGGAGGGCTACGCCATGCTGCACCCATGCAGAAGCGACTGGAACCACTTTCTTTGGCTGCTCGAGCTGCCGATTTTATCACCTCAACGTCGAGCAGGCCGTGGACATCCACATCCGTATTGTGATGCGCACTTTGGGGGCAGTAAGCGCAATTTTCTTTGCAACCACCTGTCTTTATAGAAAGTAAGGTGCTTATCTGTACTTCATCGGCAGCAAAGTGAACCTGATGAACAGTTTGTGCTAGCTGAACAAGTTGCGTTAGCGGCAGGCTATAAATCTCCTCGATTTCTTTATCTGTAAAGTTATATCGGGGATTTCCACTAGCCAGTTCCTGCAAATTAAGCATAATCACTCCTCATATACCAAATATTTGGTATTATGCTAAACTTAACCACCTTTAATATTATAATTCGTATGAATTGGCGAGTGTTAATAGGTAAATCTAATGTCTCAGCTTTGACAGCCATTATGCTTTGGTTGAGATATATTATACTAAAGGTGATTATCTAACTTCCAGGAGCTGAACATGATAGGTTCGCGAAGACCGATTAACTTGCTATTTTTACTTATTATGGGCTGTTTTTTGAGTTTTAGTTTGCTCCTGCAAGCTCAGGAGCCAGACTTAGCCCCTAAAAGCTCTATTGAGGATGTTACCCCGGTAATCGATTTGCAGGAGACTTCCATTTTTGACCAGGCCATGCGTGGGGGATTTGTCGTTTTTTCTGTGCTTCTAGTGTTGATTCTGTTTTCCATATTAAGCTGGGCCGTTTTCATCACGAAATTCCTTTCACTACGTCGTATGGGAAGTACTAGTGAAGACTTTATAAGGAGCTTTTGGGATAGTCGGTCTTTAAATGATTTAAATAGTCGATTGGCTGAGTATCCCAATAGTCCCGCAAAAGAGGTTTTTAAATCCGGCTATGCTGAACTCGTAAGGGGGAGCCAACTGCGTGATCAAGCCAGCTCCTTGCAGTTGGCTGTCCAAGTTGCGGTGGAAAACATGGGTAGATCGCTCAGCAAAGCGAAGCGTTTAGAGCGTAAAAAAATGGAAAAAATGCTACCCCTTTTAGCTATTATCGCCTCGTCGAGCCCCTTTATCGGACTCTTTGGAACTGTTTGGGGTATCATGGGAGCCTTTGAAGGTATTGCTCGCTCAGGCAACGCAAGTTTAGCTGCCGTAGCGCCAGGAATATCAGAAGCTCTGATTGCCACCGCTTTTGGCTTAGCAGCTGCAATTCCTGCTGTTATCGGTTACAATACGGCAAACGCTAAAATTAGAAGTATGACAACCAGTATAGATGGATTCACCATGGATTTTCTGAATATTGTGGAACGCTATTTAATAACCGAAAAAAAATCTAATCCATCGGCAAACTCTCCCCTGTAAGGTTTAATATGGAATTACAGATTGTAAAAGACTTGGAGCATGAGGAAGCCGATCAGATGGCAGATATCAATATCGTGCCTTTGGTTGATGTTATGCTAGTCTTGCTTATCATTTTTATGGTGACAGCACCGCTTTCCATAGGAGGAATCAGTGTGAGCTTACCTAAGAGTAAGGCGAGAAGTTCTCAAATTGCTGAAGATCGTGTGGTGCTTTCCATCAATAAATCTGGAAGCTACTACATCGAAAAAATGGAAGTCCAAGCCGCTGCCTTGGAGAGCAGGCTCAAAGCTATTTATGCTGTTCGAGAACAGAAAGACCTCTATATCCGAGCTGACAAAAAAGTTGTCTATGAAAAAGTTGTCAATGCTATGAGCGCAGCCAAGATTGCTGGAGTAGGACGGATAAGTATGCTTACTGAGCCTCCAAAGAGGTAAAGGAGGAGCTGTGAGATTTAACATTTCAGAGCAAGAAAGCTGGTGGGACCAAGAAAATCTGATTAAAGTCCTCATTGGAATATCTCTACTCGTGCATATTATGCTGTTCGTGTTTGGAAACAACTTCAGACTTTTTAGTCCAAGAAACTTCACCGAAATAGCCATTGAGGCCGATTTAGTTACCGAAGCTGATCTTAAGCCAGCTTCTAAAACTGTGATACCTCAAGCGAAAGAAGCAGAGACTCCCGCAGTTCCATCCAATCTATTGCCGCAAGTTAATAAAGACTTTGCTATTAAGAAAAAACAAAGGGAAGAGGAAGGGATGATACCCGACAAAGATGCCGAAACTGCGGAAATCGGGAGTGAAGTCAAGCCTGAGCAAAGCGAACTAGATAGTACCCTGCAAGACGATTCCCGTGCGACACAACTGGCGAAGCTAGAAGCTCTTAAGCGCATAGCTATGGAAAAATTACGAAAAGAGCAAAAAGAAAAATCCAATGAGCTGAGGGCCCATGAAGATGATAAGCTAGCCCAAGTCAAGGAGGCTTTACACAAAGAAGCAGGTTTGTCAAAAGATATTGGTGGTGGACTGTTGTCGCAAGCTGCTGGTCGCATGTACGTTAGTTATTTGTACCGTTCAATCCGTAAGAACTGGGCTCTACCTAAGACATTCCAATTGATTCGTAGCGACATGAAGGCTTCTTTGGATATCTCTATCAATGCTCGTGGAGAATTGGTATCTGTTAAAATCAACAAAGGTTCAGGAGATAGTACCTTTGATCAGTACTGTGTTGATGCCGTAAAAAACTCTTCACCATTTAAGGCTCCCCCCCAGGCACGGGTGGGCGAAGCGATTACCATTAACTGTATTCCTTGAAAAGTGGATGAAAAGAACATGAGAATGAATTTTGCAATTTTAATGATGCTTACTATTACGGTTTTCATCGGGAACCCCGGGTACGCAGCAGCTTCCCTTATCGTCAATGTTGACAACCCCAGTTTTAGAAAGTTAGTGGTTGCTTTGCCGGCATTTGTTTTGGAATCGGGTAAAGATTCACCCATCGCTCAAGCCTTAGAAAAAAATGGCCAGAAAGAATTAAGCTATCTGTTGAATTTTTCAGGCTATTTCAATGTTGTTTCCCAGGACGCCTACTCCGACTATGTTGGCAAGATGCTTAGTAAGTGGCGCGCCGGCAAGGGTTCACAATGGTTGACTGAAACCAGCACCCTAAGTGGTGAAGAAAGCGTGCAGTGGAAAGCCCTAAACATTGAATCTCTGACCTTGGCGAGCATTTCCATGGAGAAAAAAGATGTTGTTCTCACTATTAAGACTTTTGATATCAATCAGCGCAAGGAAATCATCGGTAAGCAGTTTCAAGGTGTAGTGAACTATCAAGATGTAATCCGTCGGTATGCAGATTTTCTGTTAGAAAAATATACCGGCAAACCAGGTATATTCTCCAGTAAACTGGCTTTCGTCGGCAAGAGGAAAAAGGGAGATGCCAAGCAAATCTATATTTCGGATTTCGATGGATCTAACCTTCAACAAATCACCACAGCAAAAGTACCTCATTTATCTCCAGCTTGGAGCCCGAATGGTCGCTATTTAGCTTATACATCCTTTGAAAAAGGGAGTGCTGATATCTTTGTTTATGACACCATAACCAAATCAAAGAGGCGGCTGACCTCACAGGTAGGGTTAAATAGCGGGGCTAACTGGAGTCCTGATGGTAAGAAGATTGCATTTACTAGTGCCAATAAGGGAGATACAGATATTTTTCTGATGTCCGCTGATGGTAGAAAAAAGCGAGTGATGATCAAAGGTTCGGGTCTCGATGTTGATCCGAAGTTCTCACCTAATGGAAAAATGATTGCGTTTGTGTCAGGTCGATACGGGAACCCTCACATATTTGTTGGCCAACTGTCTGCTGGAGGCCAAAATCCGCGGGTGATCAGTGACCGTCGTTTAACTTATGCTGGGTGGTACAACTCTACTCCAGATTGGTCGCCAGAATCAGACAAAATAGCTTTTGGGGGCTATGATAAAGATATTGATCGCTATGATATCTTTATGATGAATCCCGATGGGACCCAGCTGGAGCGATTGACCTTAAAAACTGGTGATAATGAAAGTCCTTCTTGGTCACCCAATGGACAGATGATTGTATTCCAATCCAATCGCGTTGGTACCAGCAATATCAAAGGTCAAGCGGCCCTTTATTTGATGAACCGCGATGGGAGTTCACAAAGGCGCTTGGAAATTCCTCTTTATGATATCCAAACGCCCGATTGGTCGGGCCCTCGAAAGTTTAACTAAGAACGCAATCGGGTATGGACTCCGATTATAGGGCTATCTTTCTAGATACCATGGGTCTCAGATATAGGTAGTAATCTGGAGTCACTTAGTGCCGCCGCGCGGTAGCCTATTCCAACCAGATAGTCCTTGTCACTGGCAAAGTTGAGAAAATCTTTGAGAGATCGTTGTGCAATTAACATGACAAAATCCCAAGTTTCTTCAGAAGGTCCAATAAAATACTCTTGCGATCGTCCCATAAACAATATTCTACCCCCAGCGGCTTCTAAAAAAGGTTGGCTACACTTGATATAGAGTTCGTAAGCTTCCTTTCCCGAGATGGGCTCTGGTGGGGTAAGCTCAGGATATTGAGTAAAATCAGCCTGAGGACGGAATTTTAGTAAATTGAGCATGACAACTGGCTTGCTCATATCGCCCGTAAAAAGTTTGCGGCCTGCTTCTTCTGTAGGATTTAGGAATGTTGGTCTCATGATCAGTTCCCCTGTTTTAGTTTGTGGGATAACTTTTTAAACAGCCTTTTTCCCGCTTCGGGATTTTTAGGGGCGGACCAATCATCACCAACAAGAACGAGGTCTGAATCATCGAGAAAGATTCCCAACATTTGAATATCGTAAGCCCCACAAATAAAGTATTGGTGTCCGTAGGGTATGAGAAATTCACCGTCCTTAAGGCTAGCCTTGGCTTCTTCATAGGAGCTGTGCCATTTTTTGGGATAAGAGCTTAAATGATTATTGGCGATAGATTCAAACATTTCATGCTCTTCCAAGTGGCTTTTCATCGCTTGCCAGGATGAATACCCCGAGGCTTTAGCTAAAATATGGTATGCTTCCTTAAGCTTGATCGCGATACCGGATTTTTTCTTCTGTTTTTGCAGTAATTTAGCTTTGATTTTGAGGGATGTAATCCGAGACATAAGAAACTCCATTGCTTCACTACCAAGGGCCCGCTGTTTGGTAAACAATTGAGTTCAGTAACTAATCAGTTGCGGAGTGAGGTACTCTTTGGCGGGTAAGGCGACTCCGACAGCCTTCCGTAATTCATCGGTAGCAGAGATGAAAATCTTTAGCAAGTCAAATTCTGTTTTTGAGCTGAAGCGTAGAGGTATCAAATGGCCAGAAAATCCCCATTCTGGGGATTATTTTAATCTCATATCCGCGCTGCACTACACTTTTTCCAAGAGGGCCGCCCCCCAGGTTAAGCCGCTGCCGACAACTGCAACAACAATTTTTTCTCCAGGCTGAAACTTATCCCAATTCATAGACAGCACAGCAGGAGCACCAGCGGCTCCCTGGTTGCCAAATTGGTTAACATTAAAGAGATGTTTTTGGGGAGCAAAACCTAGGCGGTCTGCGGCTGAAAAAATCATCCGGAGGTTTGCCTGGTGTCCGGTAAAATAATGGATATCCTCGGGACTAAGGCGATTGCGGTCGAGGATAGCCCTGGTAATTTCAATGGTTTTTGTAATAGCAAACTTTTGGACAGCCTTACCATTCTGGCTGAAATATTGCCCATCAGGGATTTTCACAAGGTCGTGCCCTTTGGGATTACTCATGATGACTGTGTCTAAAACCTTTAATCCCCCATTCTCCTGCTTGGTAGACAGCAACGTTGCCGCTGAGCCGTCACCAAATAGTACGCATGTGTTGCGATCATTGAAATCGACCCGTAAGGAGTAACGTTCCGGGTTAAAAATGGCGATTTCCTTCTGCGCAGCACTGAGCAGGAGACCCTTGGCGATGTGCAAATCGATAATAAAGGAGCTACATGCGGAGTTTGCATCAAAAGAGATGACGTCTAAACCTACAGCATCAGCAATTGTGCAAGCATTAGCGGGAATATCGAAATCTGGAACCGATGTGCCACAAATTAGCATATCAGGCTCAGGAGTGCTAGGTGCTCGTTGTACCAATTGTTCCCAGGCCGGCTTGGCAATTTCGGCAATGGAGGCAATTTTATTTTTTTCCCTTAGAGAGCTAAGGGTTTCTCGTCCTTCTTTTACCGCTAAAATATCGCTGGGGCTCATGACGCTGCGACGAGATTCAATACCGGTACGCTCTTTCACCCAAGCGGCATCGGAACCGATGTCAAGGCTATCGATAAAGTGGTTATCAATGACGGTTGGAGGATGGTAATGGCCCATAGATTGGATAAAAATTTCGCTCATCACTTTCTCCTAATTTGTGAACATCCCACCGTTGACATGGATCGTACTGCCAGTGATATAGGAAGCATTCTCCGATGCAAGAAAGGCCACTGCTTTGCCAACTTCTTGGGGGGCGCCAAGACGTTTTAAAGGGATTTTGGTGAGTATGGCTTCCTTAACTTCAACGGGTAGAGCATCTGTCATGTCCGTATCAATAAACCCTGGTGCTACGGCGTTAACTCTAATACCAAAGCCGGCAAGATCCATGGCGATACTCTTGGTAAAAGCCGTGATAGCCCCTTTAGTTGCTGCGTACATACTTTGTCCCGCGTTTCCCGTATGACCGACAACTGAGCTTAGATTTACAATATTTCCTGATTTTTGTTTGATCATCTGCTTGGAGACTAATTTACATAGATTGAAAACTGATTTCGTGTTGACGTTGAAGAGCGCTTCAAAATCAGACGGTTTTGCAAAGGTAATGACCTGATCAATACTCATTCCGGCGTTATTAACTAAGACGTCAATACGACCAAATTTATCTTTCACCGCTTTTACCAGTGATTTGCACTGCTCTTCGTCAGCAATGTCTGCTTGGAAAATACTGGCTTCGGGAAGCGATTGTGCCAGCGCTTTGGCTAGATCCTCGTTACCGCGATAATGAATGGCAACTTTATAGC